>DASVUA010000794.1:0-5285 GCA_036387295.1 Thermoanaerobaculia bacterium
GCCGCTCCACTGAATCGACGGCTCTGCGATCACTTCATTTTGCGGAGGAGCTCTGCGTCGACGCCGTGGATGCGCATCGAGATCAGTTTTTCGACGGGGACGCGCGTGTAGCCGGCGGCTTTCAGTTCGCGGACGAACTGGGGGGTGACGCGGTGAATGCGCATGGAGACGAGATCGTCTTTGTCGATCTTGTCGTATCCCACTTCGCGCATCTCGCGGATGAACTCGGGGGTGACGCGGTGGATGCGAAATGACACCAGGTCGTCGATGTCGAGGTCGCCGTAGCCGGCCTTCTTCATCTCCGCCGCGAACTCGGGCGTGGCGCCGTGGATCGAGGTGCTCTGCAGTTCATCGAGGCTCAAATTCCATCCCGCGGCGCGCATACGGCGAACGTACTCCGGCGTGACGTGGTGAATGCGTGAGCTGACCACCTCGTCGTTCGTGATGTTGCGGAAGCCGAGGTCGCGCATCTCGCGGATGTACTCCGGGGTGACGTTGAAGATCCGGAGCTCGAGATACTTCTGCAGCGAGACGCGGTAGCCCGCGGCGATCATCGACTTCACGTACGCGATCGAGACGTCATGCATCACGTAGATGTAACGGAGCTCTTCCCGGTCCTCGGCGCGCTCGCGTTCCGAGGAAAGATCGACGCCGAGCGCACGCAACGCGTCAAAGTACGCGGGGTTCGAGGTGAAGGTGAATTGCCCGGCCCCTTTGCCGTTGCGGAACGTGCCGTCGAATTCGAGCGTCCCTGCCTCGTTGCGCATCGAGAAGCGAACGGGCGCCGTCGCGGCAGCGTTCACCTGCGCCTGGGAGAGACCGGTCAACCGCGCGAGCGACACGAGGCTGCCGTTCATCTGCTTCGGCCGGTGAGTCATGTTCATCTGAATGGCGGCGGGGTGCTTTTCGGAGCTCGACGCGGTCCACGTGCCTTCCAGGTCGGCTGCGGACGCCGAGAGCGCGGCGAGTAGAGACACGACGAGCGTGAGCGTCGCAAGGCGCTTGTTCATGAGCGGTTCTCCCGGTTCTTCAGTTCAGTTCAGTTTTTGTCGCGGTACTGCTGCATGTCGCGGACGAAGTCGCCGTTGATGCCGTGCGCCGCCATGCTGGTCAGCTGCCTGACGGAGAGGTTGGTGTAGCCGGCGGCGGCGAGTTGCCTGACGAATTCGGGCGTCACGCCGACGGCCTTCAGCCCGGTGGCGTCGGCCGCGTTGACGATCTTCACGCCCGCCGCGATCATCGCGCGGACGTACTCGGGCGTGACGCCGACCGCCTTCAGGCCTGCCGCGTCGTCAGCATCGACGATCTTGAACCCGGCGGCGCGCATCTCGCGCACCCAGCTAGCCGTGACCCCGACCGCCTTCAGCGTCGTGGCGTCGGCGGCTTTGGCGATGGTGAACCCGGCGTCGCGCATCTGAGAGATGAATTCGGAGGTGACGCCGAGGGCCTTGTAGCCGGTGACGTCACTGGCGGAGCGCACTTCGAGGCCGGTAGCGCGAAGCTGGCGGACGTACTCCGGCGTCACGCCGAGGGCGCTCATACCGGCGATGTCGCCAAAGTCGGCGCCAGGGAAGATCGCCTGCATTTCCTTCATGTAAGCGGGGGTCACGCCGGTCGCACGCAGCGCGATGAGGTCGTCGACCGAGAGCTTGCCGTCACCCGATTTCTCATGCTCTTCACCGGCATCCGCATCGTCGTCGTCATCGCGATCGAAATCGATGTGGCCGAGCATCGCGAGTGCCGGTGGCGCCAGCTCAGGCATCGGAGGCATCGGAGGCATCGGGGGAAGCATCGCGTGCGGGGCGGTCGGCGGAACCAGGTTCGGCGGCATCGGCGGCACCGGGGCGAGCATTTCGAGGTCGTGGCGCTCGCCGCCGTGGGGCTCCCACGCTTCTTCCGGATCGGCCGGCGCTTCCGGTTCGGCCGGCATTTCGGGGTCGGCCGGCATTTCCGGGTCCTCCGGTGCTTCCGGCGCCTCGGGGGCGACGACTTCAACGGACGCAGTAGCAGCCTTTGCGTCGTCGCGGCGGGCGAACGCCGGGAACGACGGGACCATCAGGGCGATGGCGAGCAGGGCCAGCGTCGCTACGGCCGCCGCCCAGCGCGAACCGCTGCCGGTCGTTTCGCTGCGCGTCGTGGCGATCCGGCGGATGCGGTCGAGGAGCGAACCGCCGTTCGCCGCAACGACGATCGGCGAGGCCGAGGCGCGGAGCTCTTCGAGGCGGGTGAGGGCGCGTGCGTACTGCAGCGGATTGCCGCAAACGGCCACCGCGAGATCGTCGCAGCAGTTCTCGCGCTCGATGCGCACGCGGCGCGACATCCACCACACGGCCGGGTGATAGAACATGAGCGTTTCGACGATCGCCTGCAGGAGATTCATCAGAAAGTCGTGGCGGCGGATGTGTGCGAGCTCGTGCGCCAGCACCATCTCGAGCTGTGCCGGCGTGAGGCCGGTCAGCGCGCTTGCGGGAAGGAGGATGACCGGGCGCAGAGTGCCCAAAACCGAGGGCACCTCCACGGCGGCGGACTCGAGGAGACGGACCGCGCGGCGGAGGCCGAGCGCATGCGAAAGACGCGTTGCGACGCGCTGCCATTCGTCGTTCGCGTCGGTGGCGCCCCTCGTCAGAAGCGCGCGAACGCGCACCCAGCTCACTGTCAGCCGGGCCGAAAGGAACAGCACTCCGGCCAGCCAGAGCGCGACGACGGTCGGCAGCGATTGGCGCGCGCTCGTCATCGCGTCGATCGCCCGGTCACGCCAGCTCGCGGCCGCCGTGGCGACGATCAGCGCCGGGATTTTCGTCAGCGGAACGTCGAGGGTTTCGCCCGTGAACGGGGCCGTCTCGACCGGCGCGACGGCCGGATCGTAGGCGCGGATCGCGGTCGCGACGAACATCGCGAACACCACGGCGAGCGCGCTCGAAGCGGCGGCGTAACGGACGTTCGCGCTCTCGCGCGGCAGCAGCGCGAGCACCGCCGCAAGAATGCCGGCGACGATCGTCGCCTGCCACACCAGGTGCAACAACGCCCATCCGATCGCCTGGGCAACGGGGCCGGTCAGCAGTTCCATCGCGTTCATTTCGCCTCTCCTTCCATCGTTTCGAGCAGTTGCCGGATCTGGTCGAGCTCTTCCGCGCTCGCCTTCGTTCCCGAGAGTGCCTGCATCACCAGTTTCGCGGGGGAGCCGCCGAACGCCCGGTCGATGAGGTCGCCGATCAACTGGCGCTGCGTCCGCTGCTCGCTCTCGCGCGTGGCGTAGACATGTGCGCGCTGCGACTCATCGCGGATCACCAGTCCCTTGTCGGTCATGATCTGCAGCAGCTTCAGTACTGTCGTGTAGCCGGTGTCCTGCGTGCTGCTCAACTGGTCGTGGACCTCGCGGACGGTGCTCGGCCCGCGCTCCCAGAGCACGCGGAGAATCGCGAGCTCCGCGTCGGTCGGTCGGGGTGTCGGTTTGTCAGCCATCGCATCTGCCTCCGTGCTGTGTACGGAAGACTATACGAAGTGTTTCGTATGGCGTCAACGAAAAACTTCGTAGACGGCGCGACGATCAGGACTGCAGGTCTGGCAGGACGAACGAACGGCGCGCGCGCTCGGAGGAAAGCGTCTCCGCCCGGTAGTAGCGGAGCAGGATCGGCTCGAAGAGATCGGGATGCGCCGCCGCGAACGCGCCGAACGACGAGTGCGGGCCGGACTGCATCATCCGTTCGTGGATCAGGAAGAGGAATGCAAACGTGATCGTCTCGTGGTACTTCGCGCCGGCGCCGAGCGAGCCGGCGTAGCGCTGCAGCGACGTGCGGAAGCGGGAGAGTGCCGCGAGGAGCGGCGCGTCGCGGAGGTAGAGCCAGGCGAGGCGCACGTGATTGCGGTGATCGAATTGCGCGGGCGGAAGCGTGCACGCCTCGAATTGCGTGACGAACGTGCGATCGTCATTGTTCGCCGCGTCGATCATCGGCCGCGCCCCTTCCTGCTTTCGGTGAGCTGATGGCTGGCGCTGGAGTCGAGGTCGAGGTTGTAGACCTTCTTCAACTCGGCGATTTTCTGGAGCGACTCACGTCCGAATGCCGGCTTCCCTTCGAAGGCGTGCAACACGATGCCTTCGAGGAGATCGCCGAGGGAGAGATCGTGGTATTCGGCGAGACCTTTGAGGACTTTGACCAGGCGCTTTTCCATCCGGACGCCGGTCTGGATGCGCTCGACGGGGATCGGCTCTGTGACCATGCGATCATGGTACGTATGTACCGCGGTTACAGTCAATAACCGTGGTATTCTTCAGCCCGTCCAAAAACCGAAACAGGAGACTCGTATGTTTGCTACTCGTACTGTCGTCGCCACGACGCTGGCGCTCACTCTCACTACACCTGCCGCGTTCGCGGAAGGGAACGTCCAGCAGAAGACGCGCGTGCAGTTCGGCGGCGTGATCGGCGGAATCGCCAACGTGTTCGGCGGCAAGGCGGCGCGCGAAGGCGTCACCAGCACGACTGCCATCAAAGGCAACCAGCGCCTCACCTCGAACGACCGGACGGGCGAGCTGGTCGACCTCGACGCGGAGAAGATCTACCGCCTCGACTACGGCCGCAAATCGTACGAGGTCGTGACGTTCGCCGAGCTGCGCAAGCAGTACGAAGAGGCGAAGAAAGAAGCAGCCGAAGAAGCGAAGGAAAACGACAAGAAGGGCTCGAAGAAAGAAGAAGGCCCGGAGTACGAGGTCGACTTTGACATCAAAGAGACCGGCCGCAAAGAAACGATCAACGGGTTCAACACCAAGCAGTTGATCGTCACCGCCAC
Organism: Thermoanaerobaculia bacterium; assembly: GCA_036387295.1. GTDB lineage: Bacteria > Acidobacteriota > Thermoanaerobaculia > Gp7-AA8 > Gp7-AA8 > QHVT01. The sequence goes on from DASVUA010000794.1 coordinate 4,786, forward strand.
GGTGCGCGAAAAAGGGAAGAAGCTCGAGCAGTCGGGCGGCGCGGTGCTGACGGCCGACATGTGGATGGGTCCGAAGGTTCCGGTGATGACGGAGCTGAACGCGTTCAACGCCAAGTACTTCAAGCAGCTTTACGGAGACGCGACCGCCGAAATGCAGCAGATGGCGGTGCTCATGGCCACCACGCCGGCGTTCGCGAAAGCGATGAAAGAGTTCTCGAAGAAGCGCGGCGCGTTCGAAGGTGAGTCGGTCCGCACGACGCTGACGTTCGAGACCGTTGCCGCACCCGGCCAGGAAACGGCGCAGGAAGAAGATGCCTCGCCGAGCGGTCTGGTCGGCGGCCTTCTCCGCGGTGCGATGAAAAAGCGCCAGGAGAGCAAAGGTGAAGCGGCGCAGCCGGGCCGCGCGAAGCTGTTCGAGTCGACCACCGAACTGCTCTCCGTCTCGAAAGACGCGGGCCAGGTCGGCATTCCGGCCGGTTTCAAGCAGAAGGGGTGAGCGG
>DASVUA010000795.1:0-9722 GCA_036387295.1 Thermoanaerobaculia bacterium
AAGTAACTGAGATACGACGGATACGCGGCGACGCTCGAGACGCAGTGCCACGCGACGAGCACACCCACCGCGACGGCGCGGCGCCGCTCTGTGATGACGCTCGCCAGCGCGATGCAGATGGCAGCGTAGAGGAACGGATAGATCGGCAGGACGTAGCGCAGTCCGAGGTCGATGTGACTGGTCATCGACACGGCGAGCAGGAGCGCGAAGAAGAGAAACGACGCCTGCATGGCCACCGATGCGCTGCGGCGCGCGGCGACGAGCGCCATGACGAACAACAGAATCGCGCCGAGCGGCGTCTTGAGAAAGAAGGCGACAAAGTAGTAATGCGGCCAGCCGTTCGGCGAGAACTCGCCGAGGAGAAATTGCGTGTGCTCGTGCCCGGCGGCGTACCAGAAACGGATCGCGTCGGCGTGCTGCTTGTACTGCAGCCACGGGACGAGCATGCGCGGCGTGTCGCGCCACGCGCTTGCGAGATAGGCATCGCTCGCGAGCGCAAACGTGATCGCGTAAAGGAGGACGACGCCTGCCGCGACGGCGGCGAGCGCCGGCTTCACGAGCGGCTTCCAGTTGCTGTCTTTCCGGATGTGCAGCGCGGCGGCGATGAGGAGAAACGGCGGAATCAGGACGCCGGAGGCTTTCGAGAGCACGGCGCACATCGCGAAGAAGCCGCACGCTGCACCGGCCGGCACGCTGCGCGTTTTCACGGCGCGCAGCAGGAACGCGAATGCGATGAACGCGAACGCGGTGAGCGCCATGTCGACCGTGGCGAGCCTGCCGTGCGCGAGGAGGTTCGGGCAGAAGCCGGTGAGGGCGAATGCGACCACGCCCCAGGCGCGGCCGACTTCGCTCGCCACCACCCAATACACCGCGAAACAAAGCGCGAGAAACAACGCAATCGTCGGCAATCGCGCGAGGAAGAGCAGGCGATGCGCGTCGTTGCCGGCGCCGTACAACAACGCGTGGCCTGCACGCCAGTGACCGCCGCGTCCGAGGTCATCGCGCCACACCTCGGGCATCGCGAATTCGCCGAGCGGCAACGCGCTCAGCACGTTCATCAACGGCGGCTGTTCGGGAAAAAACGACAGCCAGCCGTGCCGCAGTTTGATCAGCCCTGCCGCGATGTGCGCCCCTTCGTCGGCGGTCGCCGTGTCGAGACGGACGCTCGAAACGGCGAGCGCGCCGATCGCGATCGCGAGAACGAGAACGGCCGCGCGCGCACGCCAGACACTCACGAGTGCGCCGCGGCGGTCTCCTCGACATACGGCGTGATGTCGAAATCGCGCTCGTACATCGCGTGGATCTGCTCCATTTCCGCGTCGTCGAGCGGCGCGTGCTCCGAAGCGGCGACGAACTCGTCGAGCTGCGTTTCGTCGTAGATGTTCGGCAGCGCGCTGACGATGCTCGGATGGGCATAGAGCCAGAGCAGCGCGAGCTGCCCGACCGTCACGCCGCGCGCTTCGCACAGCGGCCGCAGACGCTCGACTTTCTGGATGCCTTCGACCAGCCAGGCGCGCGGCCGATGCGAGCGGTGATCGTTCTCATCGAACTTTGTGTCGATCGTGTACTTGCCTTCGAGCATGCCGGACGAATGGGTGACGCGGATGAGGAACTGCGGACCGGGATCGACGTTCCAGGCGCGGAACGACGGCTCGAATGCGGAGGTCGTCGCACAAAGGCGTTTGTTGGTTTCGCCGCGCATCGCTTCAGCGACGCCGGCATACGACGGACCGCGTTCGGCGGCGAGCATGAACTCGCGGCCGGGGTCTTGCTCGAAGATGTTGTAGATCATCTGCGTCACCGGCGCGCGCCGCACGGCAGCGGAGTAGATCCCTTCATCGCGCCAGCCGATGGCGGGGCCGAGCGACGGTCCCCACGAGGAGATTTTTCCTTCTTCCTTCAAGCGCTCCAGCGTCTCCCAATGCTCGTCTTCGAGAAGCGTGACGACGCGCGGATTGTGCGGCTGATAGATCGCGATGTGATCGACGCCGAGACGCTTCAGCGACTGTTCGCAGGCGAAGCGGACGAACTGCGGCGACATGTCCTGCGGCAGTTCGCGCTGTCCGCGCGGCCGTTCGGGATTGTTGTAAAAGTCGTAGCCGAACTTCGTGCCGACGACGAGCTCCGGATGCTCTTTGAGGATCGGCGCGAGCACGGTCTCGCCGCGCCCGTTGCCGTACGCATCGGCGGTGTCGATGTAGTTGATGCCGCGCGCAACCGCCGCAAGGATGATGCGCTGCGCTTCCTCATCCGTGTACGTCCCCCACCAGCCGGTAGTGAGCGTCCACGTGCCGAGCCCGAGCTCTGAGATTTGAATGTTGGTGTCGTGGAGGTTGCGGTAGCGCATTGGTTTCTCCGGTGGTGTTTGGCTTGGGGACGTTGGGCGTTGGGCGTTAGGCGTTTGGGGTGTGTCGCTTCGGCGTTTGTTGGACGATCGTTGCGCCTAGCGCTGGACGCTCGCTGGGATTTCGACGCGAGCGAGAGACCCCAAAAGCCTAACGCCCAAAGCCGCGGCGCGCGACAGCGCGCCGCATCATTTCCCCGTGAACTCCGCCTTTCTCTTCTCGCCGTATGCGGCGAGTCCTTCGCGGGCGTCTTCGCTTTGAAAGAGCTGTTGCTGCAGTTCGCGTTCGAGGGCGAGGCCGGATTCGAAGGGGATTTCCCAGCCGGTCTGCACGGCGCGTTTGATGCGGCCGACGGCTTTCGAGGCTTTGTTCGGCGGGCAGAAGCTCTGCGCGTAGGCCATGACGCGATCCCACCAGCTCTGGCCGTTTTCTTCCGCGGGCCAAAGATAGTTGATGATGCCGAGGCGTTCTGCGTCTTCGAAGCTGAAGAGGCCTCCGTCGATCATCATCTCGATCGATTTCGATTTGCCGACCAGGCGTGAGAGGCGCTGCGTGCCGCCGGTTCCGGGGAGGACGCCGAGCGCCACTTCCGGCAGTCCGCATTTGCCGGCGCCTTTGAGCGCGATGCGGATGTCGGCGGCCATGGCGATCTCGAGGCCGCCGCCGACGGTGTGGCCGTTCATCGCGGCAATGACGAGCTTCGGCGTCTGCTCGAGACGGTTCAGCGTCTCGTTGGCGTGCACGCAGAAGTAGTACTTGAACGACGGCGTGACCTCGGAAAGCATTTTGATGTTCGCGCCGGCCGAGAAGAACTTCTCCCCCGCTCCCCGCAGCACGATCACGTGCACGTCGTCATCCATGCGCGCGCGAAGGATGCAGTCGTCCAGCTCGCGGTTCATTTCATACGTGTAGGTATTCGCGGGCGGATCGTTCAACTCGAGGATCGCGACCCCTTTTTTGACGCGGTAGCCGACCAGTTTTCCTGACATCGTTAGTTCCCGTCTCCGAATGAGATTCCGAGGCTGAGTGCCGTTTGCACGAGCTGTCCCTGAGGGTCGATGTTCTTCGGGCGCGAAACCGCGTCGACGATCGGAACCGCAATGATCTCTTCGCCGCGCACGGCGACCATCTGCCCGAAGTTCTTCTGTGCGACGAGATCGGCGGCGGCTTTGCCGAAGCGGCTGGCGAGGATGCGGTCGAAGGCGATCGGCGAGCCGCCGCGCTGCACGTGACCGAGCACGGTGACGCGGATCTCGAGGTCGGTCTGCTGCTGGATGTCGGCCGCGACCTGATAGGCGATTCCGCCGAGGCGACGCGCGTTTTTGTCGAGGTAGGCCTCTTCACCGCCCTGCCGCTTCGCCCCTTCCGCGACGACGATGATGTCGAAGTTCGATCCCTCGCGCTGCCGTTCGCGAATGGTGCGTACGATCTCCTCGGGACGGTATTCGATCTCCGGCACGAGGATGATGTCGGCGCCGCCGGCCATGCCGGAGTAGAGCGCGATCCAGCCGGCATTGCGGCCCATCACCTCGAGAATCATCACGCGGTCGTGGCTCTCCGCGGTGGTGTGCAGCCGGTCGACTGCATCGGTCGCAATCGCAACGGCAGTGTGGAAGCCGAAGGTGTAATCGGTGGCGGCGAGATCGTTGTCGATCGTCTTCGGTACCGCGACCATCGGAATGCCGACTTCGTAGAGCCGCTGCGCGATCTTCAGAGTGCCGTCGCCACCGATGGCGATGATGCCGTCGATGCCGAGCTCGCGAATGTTCTCGACGACTTGCGCCGAACGGTCTTCGGTTCCGCCGTCCGGCGCCGGGTATTCGAACGGATTGCCGCGATTGGTAGTGCGCAGCAGCGTTCCCCCTTTCGGGAGAATGCCGCGGATGGATTCGAGAGTGAGAGGAACGACCGATTTCGTGAGCAGGCCTTCAAAGCCGAGCTGGATGCCGACCGCTTCGAGCTGATGGTCGCGAACGAGGGTGCGCACAGCCGCGCGGATCACCGCGTTGAGGCCAGGACAGTCGCCGCCACCGGTGAGGATTCCGATGCGTTTCATGCGGGCGGAGAGTATCAAACGCGCGGCCAGGGTTCAGCGCGCCGGAAACACTGGCACGCCTGCTGCTCAACAGTATCGCGTCCGCGCTCTCAGCGAGGCGGGTGTGAAACTGGAGGAAAGTGCATGAACATCATTGGATGGATTCTTTTCGGTCTCGTGGTCGGTGCGATCGCGAAATTCTTGATGCCTGGCCGTGATCCGGGTGGCTGGATCGTCACGATTCTCCTCGGTATTGCCGGTTCGTTCGTCGGCGGATTCCTCGCCTCGACGTTGACGGGAAGGGAACAGGGCGGCGCTGCCGGATGGATCGGCTCGATCATCGGCGCGATCCTTCTCCTGTTCATCTACCGCCTCATCGTCGGCCGCAGACGAGTCGTCTAGCGAACGGCAACTCCCGAACAACAAACCCCTGCTGGTGATCCGGCCTCGCGCGTTGCGAGGCCTTTTTCGTTTCTGCGGTTTCGATTCGAACGGCTCCGCGGTGGCGTTTCACGAAACGTAACGTTCCTCTCGCGGAACATTCGGAACGCCCAGACGTCTCACCTCAGCAGTGGGAATGATGATTCCGGCGATGGCACTTCTGGTGCACGCAAGGGGTCGAAATCGGCTCATTTCTGCTTCCGACTCCAGGAGGAGTAAAAGACATATATGAATCCATCCACCAAACGCATCCTTTCGACGATCGCCATCGTCATCGCGTCGGTGGCGTTCGGCATTCTCGTCAGCGCCGACCTCGGCCTGATGCGGACGTCGAATGCACAGACCGGTTCTTCAGTCAGCACCGCGCCGGCCAGTCCGGCAGCAGTGACGATCCCGTCGTTCGCGGACGTCGCGGCGCGCGTCATGCCGGCCGTCGTCTCCATCCGCTCGACGGAAATCGTTCGCGCGAGCGAACAGCGCCGCCGCAACTTCGGCGTCGATCCGTTCGAGTTCTTCTTCCCCGATCCCAGCGATCCGCGCCGTCCCGGCCAGGGCCAGGGCCGCGGCCAGGCACCTGAAGACGACGAGCAGCGCCAGACCAGCGGCGGCTCCGGCTTCATCGTTTCGCCGGACGGCTTCATCATCACGAACAATCACGTCATCGAAGGCGCCACGAAAGTGGAAGTGCACTACGGCGCCGACGAAAACGGCAATGGCGGGCGGACGCTGCAGGCGACGATCGTCGGCCGCGATCCGGCGACCGATCTCGCGCTGCTGAAGATCGACGTCGGCAACGACCTCCCCTACATTCGCATGGGAGACTCCGATCGCATCCGCAAGGGTGACTGGGCCATCGCGATTGGCCATCCGTTCACGTTCGAGAACACGCTCACCGTGGGCGTCATCTCCGCGAAAGGACGCTCGCTCGGCCTGAGCCGCGAGACGTCGTCGTTCGAGAACTTCATCCAGACCGACGCCGCGATCAACTTCGGCAACTCCGGCGGCCCGCTGCTGAACATCGCGGGTGAGGTCATCGGCATCAACACCGCCATTCGCGGCGGCGGCGCGCAGGGCATCGGTTTCGCCACGCCGGTCAATACGGCGAAGACGCTCCTGCCGCAGCTCAAGACCGGCAAAGTGACGCGCAGCTACCTCGGCATGAGCATCACGGACGTGACCGATGAAACGCGCGAAGCGTTCGATCTGCCCGAGGCGCGCGGCGCACTCGTTCAGGCCGTCGAAGCAGGCAAGCCGGCAGCACGTGCAGGCATCCGCCACGGCGACGTCATCGTCGAGATCGACGGCCGTCCGATCCGCAACAACCGCGAGCTGATCGACTACATCTCCTACCGCCCGATTGGCACCGAGCTCCGCATCACGCTGTACCGCAACGGCCAGCGCCAGACCGTCACTGCACGCACCGAACAGCGTCCTGCCGACGGCGGCGACGCGGAAGAAGAAGAGCCGGCCGCCGCCGAACCGGTGCGCGACAAGCTCGGACTCACGGTGCAGAACATCACGACGGCGCTCCGCACGCAGTACAACCTCGGCGAGGACGTGCGCGGAGTGGTCGTCACCGACGTGAAGAACGTCTCGCCTGCCGGCGAGGCGAACATCTCGGAAGGCGACGTGATCAGCGAAGTGCAGGGTCAGCGCGTCACGAGCGTCGCGGAGTTCCGCGCGATCGTCGACAAGCTGCGCTCCGGCCAGCGGATCCGGATGTACGTCACCACGATCCCCGGCCGCGGCGCCGATCCCATCTCGACGTTCCGCATCGTGGCCGTGCCGTAATCCATTCACATCGATCGATGAAGGGCGGGCTTTCGAGCCCGCCCTTTTTTTCTGTCGTCGCGAGCCCGCGCCACTCGCCACTACAATCGCGGCGATGCCGTCCGACGAACAGTTCATGAAGCGCGCGCTGGAGCTCGCGCAGAACGGCCGCTATACGGTCAGCCCGAATCCGATGGTGGGATGCGTGATCGTGCGCGACGGAAACACTCTGTCCGTGGGGTGGCACCGGCGCGCCGGCGAGGCACACGCGGAGATCGACGCGCTCCGCGCATGCGAGGACGCGCACGGCGCCACGATGTACGTGACGCTCGAGCCTTGCGCGCACTACGGCCGCACGCCGCCATGCGTCGACGCGGTGATCGCCGCGCGCCCTGCACGCGTCGTGATCGCGATGGCCGATCCGCATCGCGAGCACAGTGGCGGCATCGCCAGGCTGCGCGAGGCAGGCATCGAGGTGACGGTTGGCGTCCTCGAGTTCGAGGCGCGCCGGCTCAACGAGAAATTCATCTGGTCGGCCTCGCAGAAGCTGCCGTTCGTGGTGGTCAAAGCAGGGATGACGCTGGATGGGAAGCTCGCGACCGTCACGCGCGACTCGCAATGGATCACGACCGAAGCGTCGCGTGAAGTGAGCCTGCGCATGCGCGAGGAGTACGACGCGATCGTGGTCGGCAGCGGCACCGTCATCGCCGACGACCCGCGGCTCACGCGGAGGATGAATCTCGCGAGCGGCCTGCCGTGGACGCGCGTCGTGCTCGACGGCGACGGCGAGGTGCCGCCGCACGCGCAGGTGTTCAACGACGGCGGCCGAACGATTCTCTTCACCTCGCGCGATCCAGGTCTGCCGGCGAACGTGGAGGTGGTGCAGACTGGCGGACGGCTCGACCTTGAGCGGGTGTTCGGCGAGTTGTATGCCCGCGGCGTTCACTCCCTGATCGTCGAAGGGGGGGCCATCGTCCACTCGGAGGTCATCCGCGCCGGGCTGTGGCAGAAAATGGTGCTGTTCATCGCTCCGATGATCGTCGGCGGTGCGGAAGCGCCGTCGATTTTCAGCGGCGAAGCGGTGGCCCGACTCACCGACGCGTACCGCTTTCGTTTCGATCGCGCGGAGTTCGTCGGATCGGATCTGATGCTGACGGCGTACCCTGTCTGACGATGTTCACTGGTCTCATCCTTCACACCGGCACGATCGAAGCGTTCGAGCGTTTGGCGAACGGCGCGCGGCTGCGTATCCGCACGACCGATCCGGAGCCGTTCACGCGCGGCGAGTCGCTGGCCGTCAACGGCGTCTGCCTCACAGTGCTGCCGGAGGCCGACGGCACGCTCGTGGCCGACCTCTCGGATGAGACGCTCTCACGCACGACGCTTCGCCATCTCGAGGCGGGAACGCCGGTGAACGTCGAGCGGGCGCTCGCGCTGGGCGACCGGATGGGAGGCCACCTCGTGCAAGGTCACGTCGACACGGTCGGCACGTTGATCTCCATCGCGGCGGAAGGGGAGTTCGCCGTCCATCGCTGGAGCATTCCTCCCGAGTACGCCGATCTGGTGGTGAACAAAGGCTCGATCGCGGTGGACGGCGTGTCGCTGACGATCGTCGATCCCGATGCCGAGAGCTTCGGCGCGGCGCTGATTCCGGAGACGCTGCGGCGGACGAACATCGGCACGACGCGCATCGGCGAGAGCGTGAATCTCGAGTTCGACATGATCGCCAAGTACGTGCGCAGCCTTGTTGCACCGTATCTTCCGAAGACGTGATCCTCTATCGCAAAGCGGCACCGTTGCGCATCCGCCGTTCGCTCGCGCCGGAGTCGCCGTTCTGGGCGGCGACCGCGATCGCGCCGTACGGCACGAGACGCGCGACTCCGATCGCCATCGATTACCTCGCGCTGCGTGCGAGCGGTGCCGAGAAGCTGGAGGTCGGCGTGTGCGATCACGTGCGCGACGATCTCGAGCGCGCGCGCTCGTTTGCGGGACCGGTGCTGATCGACGCGACGGAAAGCGCGGAGACGGTGTTCCGGCGCGGCGAGGAAGTGCTCGCGCTGTGCGAAGAACGAGGACGCGCGGCGCTGCATCTCGTCTCTCCGCGCGGCTCGCTGCCGCAGCGCGCCTACACGGATGCGGTGGTTGCGATCGCGGCCTGGCCGCTCGACGTCGCACAACTCGCCGAAATGTTCGGTGAGGCGAGCGCGCGGAAGCTGCAGTGGGGCGTGGCGCTGCCGGTGCTCTTCCCTCTTTCGACCGAGCTCGCTCCGCTGGTCGATCTCGCCGACCGGGCGCGCGATTGCGGCGCGGCGTTCTTCGCCGGCATCGCCATCGACGTCGAGCCGACGGCCAAGCAGGCGCTCGCGCGCTCGATGGGCCTCGAAGTGGACGACGACCGTTACGCGATGCTCTTTCACTCCGCGCTGGAGCCGGTGCACGTCGCCACCGAGCGCCACGTCGCCGCGCTCGCGCACGAGCGAGGGCTCCCCGATTTCGTCGTGCCGCCGCGCTGGGAAGAGCGCTCGAACTGGAACGCTGCGACGCTGCTCACCCGCACCGCCTCGCGAATGTTCGCGATGGAGCTCGACCTCGACCTCGCCGGTACGATCTCCCGCTCCGCCCGCGCGATCGCAGAGCTCGACAAACCGCTCACCCGCATCGCCGAATCGGCATCGCTGTCGATCATCGGCGCACTCGATGAAGTGAGCGTCGACGCCCTCACGGAATGGCTGCACTCCGGCTCCGCCTCGTTCGTCGACTACGTCGACGAACAGTGGCGCATGCGCCGCGACGCGTACTGAGTTTGGCGTGTGTTCGGTGGCCGCGCGAACGGTCGGCGGGCTGAGAGCCCGCCGCTCCACCGGTTCGCGGCAAGCCGCGTTGAGTTTGGAGTGCGGCGGCAGAGCCGCCGCTTTTAACGGCGCGTAGAAAGCGGCGGCTTTGCCGCCGCACGCCAACGTCCGTTGCACGCGATGGTGAGAACGAGGAGGAGAAAGGGGGCGCGCTTCATGGAGCGCGACTTTAGCGCTGATGACAACCGTTCCTGTGGAGCGTGTTCTACCGAGCGCGAAAGCGCGTTGATGTGGAGTGCGGCGCCGCCCTGCCTATTTGCGGTGCTCGACTTTTACTTT
>DASVUA010000796.1:0-4036 GCA_036387295.1 Thermoanaerobaculia bacterium
CGCCCGGAAGGGGATTTCGCGCGCAGGCGCGGGGTGACGTTGCGGCTGTTCGCCGCGCTCGCGCTCATTGCGCTCGCGTGGACCGCGCACGCGAACGTCACGACCACCGCGCTGACCGGCCGCGTCGTCGTCGCCGGCGCGTCGCCGGCCGGAGTGACCGTCACCGTCACATCGTCTGCACTGCAGCAGCCGCGCACCGTCACCACGACGGCGGAGGGGTTTTACTGGGTCGCGGCACTCCCGCCCGGCCTGTACGAAGTGTCGTTCTCGCGCAGCGGCCTTTCGTCGCTCATTCGTCCGGCGATGCTGGAAGTGGGACGCATCGCGAGGGCCGATGCCCGCCTCGACGTGAACGCGGATGAAGACAGCGTCACGTCGACCGCGCTGCCGGTGAGCGTGGTCGACGATCCAACGCTGACGTCGCACTTTGACGATCAGGAGCTCGACCGGCTGCCGCTTCCGTTCGATCGCATCAGCGCGGCACGCCTCGCCCCCGGGCCGCTCACGCCGTCCTCCGACGCGCCGCTGCTCGTCGACGAGGTGCCGCTCGAAGAGCGTCCATTCCTCGGCTATGAAGTCGTCGAGCAACTGACGGTCTTTCGCGGCGCACTGCCGCTCGAATTCAGCGCTCCGAATGCCGTCGTGGCGCACACCCGCTCGGGCGGCGAAGAGCTCACTCTCTCGCTTCGCGACACGTATTTCGAAGGCGAAGGCAATCTTCTCGAGACCTCCGCCGGCGGACGCATCGTCGCGGAACGGCTCTGGTTTTTCGCCGGCGGCTGGGGCGGCGTCGCCGATGGGGTAAACGGCAAAGTGACCGGGCAGCTCGGCGCCTCACACAACTTCGTCGCGACGTATCTCGATGCGGACCGCGAGTCGGTCGGCGCGCTGCGGTACAGCGGCATCGTCAATGAAGGGTTGACCGGTGAAGCGCTCGTGACGAGCGACGACGTTGCGAACGCGCGCGCCTCGTACGTTCGCGCGAATCACGTCCTCGCCGCGGGTGCGAGCGACGACGCGCTTTACGCGAGCGACCGCTGGTCGAGCGCACGTTTCGTCGTGCACGCCGGTGCGCGCCTCGAAGACGATCGCGTCTCACCGCGCGCCGCCGCAAGCTACGACGTACGCGGCAACGGAAGACAGGCGCTCACCGCCAGCTACGGCGAATACGCGCACGGCGTCGAGCTCTTCACCGCCGGATTCGCGACGGCCATCGGATCGACCGGAACCGCGCGCATCGATTACCTCCGTCGCGACGACGAGAACGAACTGCAGCTCGACGTCCGCTACAGCCTCTTCGGCCGGATGCAGACCGGCGGCAGCTACACGCACAACCGCGACGCCCTCTTTGCCCATCGCGGCAACGCCTGGATCGGCGCGCAGCTGCCGCTCGGCGAGCAGGAGCTCGGCGCGACGCTGCTGGGACGCTACGAGCGCGACACCTGGATGACGGACATCGCATTGCGCTACACCGTGCCGTTTTCCCGCTTCGGCCTCACCGTCGCGGCCGACGTCGTGAATGCCTTCGACGCCGTCTCGGCGGAGCCGCGCGCCTGGCGCCTCGGGCTTCGCGCCCGCCTCTAACCGAACACTCGTTCTGGTTGCCTCCAACCGAATTCGGTAATTCGCGGCAACCGTTCGACAATCCGAATTTCCACCCGCCCCCTTTTTCTGCAAAAAAAGTGTGAAGTAGCAGCGCAGGAAAGACTTAAGATCGCGCGCACAACTGCTGGCAGCATTGCATTGGGGTCCCGTCCAGATCCCACGCTTCAGCGGAATCAAGTCAGTTCAACAACAACCAGGAGGAAGGATGAACAACGTTTCACGTTTCATCACGGTATGCGTGCTGGCGCTGCTCGTGGCCACAGTGGCCATGGCGCAGACGACGGCGACGCTCACCGGAGTGGTGACGACCGAAGGCACGCCATTGCCGGGTGCAACCGTCACCATCTCGTCGCCCAACATGCAGGGCACGCGCACCAGCGTCACCGGCGATGCCGGCGGTTACAGCTTCACCGGGTTGCCCCCCGGGATGTACACCGTTCGCGTCGAGCTGTCGGGCATGCGCACCGTGACCCGCACGATGCAGATCGGCGTCGGCCAGAGCGGCCGCGTCGACGCCGAGCTTTCGGTTGAAGCGGTGTCGGAATCGATCACCGTCACGGCTTCGGCTCCGTCCGTGCTCGAGACCCCGACGGTTTCGCAGAACATCACGGCCGACCTCGTCGAAGAGCTTCCGATCGCGCGCACGGTGCTTGCCGCTGCCGCGCTCGCGCCGGGCGTCCAGACCTCGACCCTCTCGGCAAACCAGCTGTCGATCTCCGGCAGCCCGGGCTACGACAACAAGATCCTGGTCAACGGCGTCGCCATCACGGAAGCCGTTCGCAGCCAGGCACTCGGCCTCTTCATCGAAGACGCAATCCAGGAAACGACCGTCATGACTGGCGGCATCTCGGCCGAGTACGGCGGCTTCACGGGCGGCGTGGTCAACTCGATCACCAAGTCGGGCGGCAACGAGTTCAGCGGCTCGATCCGTGACTCGCTCACGAACGACGCCTGGACGGAAGAGAATCCGCGCCAGATCCTGAACAATCAGGAGAACCCCGATACGCTCGGTCAGGTATGGGAAGGAACGTTCGGCGGTTACATCATGCGCGACCGCCTCTGGTTCTTCACTGCCGGGCGCGACACGTCGTTCGACTCCACGGTTTCGACTCGTTCGGTGCCGGGCAGCACCGTCAGCCTGTCGGCCATCAGCGCGACGGAAGAGCGTCGCCTCGAAGGCAAGCTGACCGCGCAGCTCGGGGCGCAGCACAACCTCTCGGCCTCGTATTTCGATCGTGACCAGACCTCGACGAACACGCAGTTCACCACCGCGTCGTACGATCTCGAGAGCCTCACCGACCGCACCGACCCGCAGAACCTGATGACCGTCATCTACAACGGCGTCATCACCAACAACTTCATGCTCGAAGGCCGTTACGCGGCGATGGAGTGGGGCGTCGGACAAGGGTCCGGCTCCAAGTTCACCGACGTCGTTCGCGGCACGATCGTCCGGAACCGCGGCGACGCGAACGCGCGCTTCAACTCGCCGACCTTCTGCGGCATCTGCGACAAAGAAACCCGCTCGAACGACAGCTGGGCTGCGAAAGCCAGCTACTTCCTCAGCGGTCGCGGCATCGGCAACCACAGCCTCATCGCCGGCGTCGAGGACTTCTCGGAGCACCGTTACGCGAACAACTATCAGTCCGGCTCGAACTACCGCTTCTTCGTCAATAGCGTTCAGCGCATTGGCAATGAGCTCTATCCGACCGTCACGCCCGGCGTCGGAGGCTCGGCGGCATACTTCGTCTACACCCCGATCTTCTTCCTGCAGAACAATGAGAGCGATCTCCAGACCCGTTCACTCTTCGTGAACGATCGTTGGGATCTCAACGACCACTGGAGCTTCAACCTCGGCGTTCGTTACGACAAGAACGACGCGATCGACTCGAGCGGCAATGTCGCTTCTGACGACAGCCGATTCAGCCCCCGCCTCAATGTGACGTACGACGTGGCCGGTAACGGCCGTCACCGCATCAGCGCTTCCTACGGCGACTACGCTTCGCGCATCGTCGAAGGTCCCGGCACCGCCAGCGCCTCCGGTGGCAGCCCGGCGTACATCTACTACGCGTACCAGGGGCCGGCGATCAACCCGGCCGGCACCCCGACCGACCAGCTCGTGAATACCCGCCAGGCTCTCCAGATGGCATTCGACTGGTTCCTCAGCCAGTGCAACACGGCCGGCAAGTGCGGCCCCGACAACCTCTCGCTGCTTCGCGCGGGCAGCCCCCACTCGGTTCCTGGCTTCGACACCGTCATCGACGACGAGCTTTCGTCGCCCTACGTTCGCGAGATCACCCTCGGCTACGGCGTGCAGATCATGTCGAATGCCGTTGCCCGCGTCGACCTCGTCGCGCGCGACTGGCATGACTTCTACGGGTTCCAGGTCACCCGCGACACGTACTCGCAGCAGGTCGACCCGCTCGGCATCGCA
>DASVUA010000797.1:0-5329 GCA_036387295.1 Thermoanaerobaculia bacterium
AGCGCATCGGCAAAAAAGGACAGGCTCTCGAGAGCCTGTCCTTTTTTGCCGATGCGCTTTCGTTCAGCGGACGGTACGGATGGCGAAGCGGACGCGCGTGCCGCCGTCCACCTCGTCCGGCTGCACGACCGTGTGCGCGACGAGCACGCTGAGGAAAACGTCGTAGTCGCCGAACGTGATCGCCGACTCGGTTCCCAATCCGACGTCCACCACCGGTTCGGTCAGATCGCTCGCCTCGAACGCCACCGAGCCCACGCCGACGTAGCCGACGCCGTAGAGCGTGTTCCAGTGCAGCGCGCCGACGCGGTAATCCTTGTTGCGGAAGATCGGGGTGAAGAGCTCGTTGGTCAGATGCAGTTCATGCGTGCCGATCGAGGCGTCGTTCGTCGAGACGGATTTCAGCGCCTCGCGCCCGCCGAGGCGGAAAAGCTCGTATTGCGGGATCGCGTACTTTTCCCACTCCGGGACCGGATCGACCTCGCCGTCGCCGTCGCGATCGCGCGGCACCGGAACCGGCGTCGCTTTCTGCGAGGAGAGAAACGAGCCGACGTGCAGGCGGGAGAAGAGAAAGGTCGTCGGCGTGAAGTCGAACCGGTGCAGCCCTTCCGCCTCGATCTTCGTGTACTGGTAATCGGCGGTCAGGACGGTTGCGGCCTGGGTGATGGCGGCCGCGATGCCGGTGCGTTGCGGCCCGATCTCGCGGAATGCGGTGAGGACCGGCGTGATGCGGCCGCGCTGCTCGCCGACGATCGCGTTCATCCGCTCGTCGAACTGCGTGCCGTACTGATAGCCGATCTTCGTATAGATGTTGGCGGTCTGGTTGTCGGGGCGATTGAGGTCGCCGAACGTCAGCTGATCGTTCTGCAGCAGAAAAAAGTACCGATTGTTGTAGTCCTTCGGGACTCCGACCAGCAGCAGTCCGCCGCGAACTCGCTCGTATTCGTCATTGTCGCCGCCCGAGGCGAGGTCGGGAAACTCGATCGAATCGAACACGCCGAGGCGGTAGGTGTAGTTGCGCGCGTAGTACTTGTAGCGGAGGAACGTCGAGATATCGCCGTTCACGAACTCGTAGTCGATCTGGCTCTCGAACAGCACGTTGCGGATGAGCTTGCGTAGCCGGACGCTGGCCTGTCCCTCGGGGAGGTAAATGTTGACGGCGGGGAGGTTATCGCGGCGCTCGTACGAGCTCGCGGCCGCGTCCGACAGGACGCCCGGAGCCGAAGGGGCAGGCGTGGTCGTCGGCTGCGGCGGCGGGGTGAGCGGTGCAGCGGATTGTGCGACGGCGTTCCAGTCGAGCGACAAAACGACCGCAACTACGGCAATGAAGCGGGTTATCGGCATTTCGGAACTGGTCCTTTTCCAGTGGGCGGAGTTATACCGCTCCACGCGAGCTGTGGTAAAGTCAGTGGCCTGAGGCCTTTACGGGAAAGACTCTCGACTCGCTCTGGCACACGTTTTGTAGCGGCGCGTCGTCATTGTAGCTGCGGATCGTGAACCATGCGAAGTAGTTTAGGAGGTGTGACTTTGTTGCGTTACCAGCATCGGTTGTTTCCCCTGCTGTGCTTGTTGATCGTTGCCCAGGTGTCCCTGTTTGCGCAGGACGCCACCATGGACACCACCATGACAACGGTCACTCGTGAAGATCAGCTCCGTTTCTTTGCCCCGACTCACTCGGGCCAGAGCGGACTGTTCGATACTGTTACGGCGGATACTCTCCGCCAGGGTACCTGGTCGTTCGGCGTCTATCTGAACGACTGGGATATGACTGCAGGCGAAGCTCGTCAGTTCGCGCCGCCCTCGGCGCGTGGCTATGAAGACATGAGCTACGACCTGTATCGTCTCAGCGCTTCGATCGGCGTCGGTCTGACCGACCGCTGGGAGATCAGCGCAATGCTTCCGTGGGACCGGATCGTCAGCAACGGCGGCGATCGCGTCGGTTTCATCAACGGATTCCTGCATCAAGGCGAGTTCACCGAGACCGGGATGGGTGCAGCCCGTCTCGCGACCAAATTCGCTCTTTCGCCGACTGACGCGGCAACGCGTTTTGCGGTGTCCGGCTTTGTCGATCTCCCCACGGGCGATGATGACAGCGGCATCGCCACTGGCGGAACCGACTTTGGCATCGGCGCACACCTGACCCGCGGCGTCGGAACGGTTTCGGCGAAGTACATCGCGCGCGGCGACCGTGAGGACAATGGTCCTGCGGGCGGCGCGGGCGACGTGTCGATCCCGAACGAGTTCCGCCTCGACGCTGGTCTCAACATCCCGCTCACGCGCTTCGGCACGACGAACTGGATCAGCGAGCTCAACACCGTCTTCTACACGGGCGGCGACCGGAGACCGGATACCCCGATCTTCCTCGTCACCGGCTTCCGTCACTGGTTCGGTGCCAGCGGCTGGGCGCTCAACGCGGGCGCTCGCTGGAACGCGGCGAAGTTCCTCGACAACAACGAAGAGTGCCGTTTCACGGAGCTCGACGATTGCGGTCTTTCGGGCCTCATCGGCCTGACGTTCGCGCCGATGGCGTTTGCCGCTCCGGCGCTTCCGCCGCCGGCCCCGGCGCCGGTTCCGGTTCCGCCGGCACCGCCGGCTCCGGCTCCGACTCCGGTTCCGACGCCTGAGCCGCCGGTCACCGTTCCGGTTCAGCCGCAGGAGCTCCGTACCGACGAGATTCACTTCGAGTCCGGTTCGGCGCGCCTCACCAACATCGCCAAGGCAATCCTCGACGAAGTCGCTCTGCGCATGCGTCAGGAACCGTCGGCGACGGCCACCGTCATCGGCTACACGGACGATCGTGAAAACACCGGTGCAAACCGGGATCTCGATCGCCGCCGCGCCGAAGCGGTTCGCGATTACCTCGTCAGCCGTCACGGCATCAACGCGGCGCGGATCACGGTCGAGGGTCGCGGCACTCAGGACGCAGTGGGTGACAACACGACGGCAGAAGGCCGTCTGCGTAACCGCCGCGTCGTGATCCGCCTCACCATTCGCTAAGTCAAGAGCTTCATCGCTCCACCAGCCCCCTGCGGTTCCCGGCCGTGGGGGGCTTTTTTCTTGCTGTAGCCGAGAACCATGCGTCGTTCAGCGTACGTTCTCGTCTTCTCCCTCCTGACCGCCGGCTGCGCAACGAACTCGCCGGCGCCCGCTTCGCCCGAGCAACCGCCGCAGGCGAGACCCTCGGCACAGCCGGCCATCCAGCGTTCCGCGAATGCGATGACGCCGGTCGCCTCCCTGCCGCGCAGCATCGCCGCACCGCGCATCCGTGTCGGCCTGCTCAGCGATCAATCGACCGTCACGTTTCCACGCACGGCCGACGGCTACTATCTCGTCAGCGATTCCGGTCCCGCGCTTCTTCGCCGCGGCTTCACCGCCACCGCGCCGCTCGCGAACGCGACGGTCCGCTACGCCGTGCAGGTGAGCGCGATCTCCGACCAATCGAGCGCGAACGCCCTCGTCGAGCGCATTCGCACCGATACCGGGCTCCGCGTCGATACCGTTTTCGATGTCGCAAACGGCCAGTACCGCGTGCTTGCGGGCGATTTCGAAACGTCTGAAGCCGCGACTCCGACACGCGCGAATCTCACCGAGCGCGGATACGGCAAGGACCTCCTCGTCGTTCGCCGTCCGTCGACCGAGCAGTTCGAGAACCGCATCGAAGTCGTGGACGACGAAGGCGATCGCTACACGTTGCGCGGCCAGACCCTGACGATCTTTCCTGCAACGGCAGAGACGATCACGATCGATAAACAGCCCTACCGCTCGAGCGCGCAGCTCTTCATCAACGCGCGCGGCTTGATCAACGTGATCAACGAGCTGAATTTCGAGGAGTACCTTTACGGCGTCGTGCCGGCTGAGATGGGGCCGTCGATCTACGACGAAGTGGAGGCGCTCAAGGCGCAGGCGGTTGCGGCGCGCACGTACGCGTTCCGCAACCTCGGCCAGTTCCGGGCCGAGGGGTATGACATCTGCCCCGGCCCGGCGTGTCAGGCATACAAAGGATTCGCAGTCGAGCACGAACTGTCGACGCGCGCGGTGCGCGAAACGACCGGGCTCGTGCTCACGATGGGCGGCAAAGCGGTCGACACGCTCTACACCTCGACGTGCGGCGGTGAGACCAGCGACGTCGCGACGATGTTCCCCGGACGCAACGACCCGCATCTCAAGCGCGTCCGTTGCGTCGAGCTCGACATGCTTTCTCTGGCCGGGCGCGCCGACAGCGGTCTACTCACCGAGCAGCAGGTCGACGCGCGTCTTTTCGGGGCGCTCACCGGAATCCCCGCTACCTCCGAAAGCTGGAGTGCGCGCGACGTCGAACAGGCCACGACCGCGGCGATGAAGCTCGCCGGCCGTACCGAAGCGATCCAGCCGATTCCCGCATCGTCGCGGCGCGGCGACGTGCTCGCCTATCTCGCCGCGGTGATGGGCCTCGATCACGCCGGGCGCGCGCTGACGATGCCGGAAGACCGCAAGTACTTTTTTCCGCAGACGTCGAACTCCGACGGCGTGCCGTACCTCGCCGCCGCGTTTCTCACAAAGTACGGGATCAATCCGACGCAGTACATCGACCGCGTCTCGCTCGCTCAGCCGATGCCGCGCGAAGAGTTGTATGCGCTGCTGCTGTCGTGGGTGCGCGAGCACACGGTGTTGACGAATGCGGAGGGAAAGATTCAACGTCTCGACGGCCGGCGCGTGACGCTCAAGCAAAAAGGGGAGGTCTCGGTGCACACCCTCCCTCCCGGCATTCCGATCTTCCGCCGTCTGGGCGATCGCCTGCAAGAGTACGCGAATGTGCCGGTGCTCGCCGGCGACCGGATGACGCTCGTTCTCTCGCCGCAGAAAACTCCGGTTGCGGCGATCGTGCTGGCGAACTTCGACGGGGCTGCGTTCGACCGCACCTCAAACTTCTCGAACTGGACGCGCAGCTACCGCGCCGACGATCTCGTCACGACCATCAATCGCCGCCAGCCGCTCACGCAGCTCGTCGACCTGCGGCCGGTCACGATCGACGCCTCGCAACGCGTCGCGGAGATGGAGTTCACGGCTGAAGGCGGCCGGAAGTTCACGCTGAAAGGACTGCCGGTGCGCTGGTCGCTCAACGTGCCGGACAACCTCTTCGTCTTCGACAAGACGCGCGATCCGGACGGCGTAGACCGCTACACGTTCTACGGAAAAGGGTGGGGTCATGGGACCGGCATGTGCCAGGTCGGCGCATACGGCGCCGCCTTCCGCGGCTGGACGTTCGACCGCATCCTGAAGCTCTACTACACGGGCGTCGAGCTCACACAAATGGCCAACGCCACGCGCTGACGACCCCGATCGTCTCTGGTGG
>DASVUA010000798.1:0-2995 GCA_036387295.1 Thermoanaerobaculia bacterium
CACGTAGGTCGACTCCCAGACGTCGTCATGCTCGGTGCCGACGTCACGCCCGCCATGGCCGGAGTCGATGATCACGTGCACGCCGGCGAGGCCGGTGGCGCGTGTGCGTTTGGCCACCTTCGCGCTTTCGCGCTTGATCGCCTCGCGCGCCACGCGCGTCGGATCGCCCTGCGGCAGGAACTCGGGCAACAGCAGGTCCATCGGGATCTTCACGGGATAGCCGACCGGGATGCGCGCCACGTCCGCGATGTCGTTGAACTTGACGATGCGGTCGAGCACGTCGCCCACGTCTTTCACGTAGACGCGGCCGGTGAAGCGGATCGCGACCGACGAATAGAGCGCCTCGCCTTTCTGCAGGCGATAAACGGCATACGGCTCCGTGCCGTCACGCTCGTAGGTCAGCGATGGTTGGGTGAGCGGCGCGACCGCTGTCGCTTCCGGAACATTTTCATCCGTTGCTGCACGCTGAATCGCATCGTCCGCGGGTTTCCGAACCTCTGCTGCCGTCTTCGGTGCATGCTCTTCCTCCGCGCTCCCGCCGAATCCGGCGGTGAGCAACCGTTTGGGAATGAGGATTACGTCACCTTTGCGGGTCGAGAGTCCCTGACTCGGATTGGCGTTGCGGATGAGGGTGTAGTTCGCGCCGTCGCCGGTGAGCCATTCGGCGATGTTCCAGAGCGACTCCCCTTCGATGCCGCGCGAGCCGACGACGATGTGCTGCCAGCCGTCCGGCGTCGCTTTGTCGTTCGGAAAGAGTGTAGTGACGACGTCGCGCTGCAGGTTCGGACGGAGCAGCGAGAACGGGATCCGCACCCACCGGTGCGTCTTGAGCGTCTCGTCGGCCTGATTGAGCGACGCGATGTGCTCCCAGTTCGCGGCGTCCCCCGTGACCCGTTTCGCGAGCCGCGTCCAGGCGTCGCCGTCATGCGGCTTGACCGTGATCTCGAGGTTGTAATCGCGCGTGAGGGTCGCGCGCAGCGCCGGCGTGATCTGCGAGGTGGCAATGGGCGGGTCGGAAGCAGCGAATAACGCCGCCGCATGGAAAAGCCCCAGCACCCACACCCACCCGAAACGCACGAGCGGATTGTACACCCCGCGGGCGGGGCGGACGCGAGATCAGAAGTCGCGCCGCCAGGCGCTCCTCCTTGTTCCCGGACGCGCAGCGAATATGCTGTTATCTCATCACCACCATGCCGCGGAAGCTCGTCGCATGAGCCTCCGAAATGCGCAAAATAGGGGCCATCGCCTCATCCCGCGCGAATGGGGCGGCGCGACCGCCGCGCTGCAATATGCTGCCACGGCTTGACAGCCGAGGGCGGTGAATCGATACTTACGTCAGGCTATCCTGACTGATAGATGTACAGAGGCGCTACCGCCTGATCCGCGCATAGCCAACCTTCAACCCGGGCGTTACCCCTGGACGGCGTACCAGTGGGGGAACGTGTATCAAGGAGGATTCGATGTCCGCTCTCCGTTCGTCCTCGCAACCGGCGGTGTTCGTGATCGCACCAACGGACGTTGCTGTGCAGGTCCGTGCCGCGCACGCACCGGTTCTGCGCTTCGCCACCTCCGCTGAATTCGAGCGCTGGAGTCACGAGTCTGCGTCACGCGTCGCAGCGGCCGTTCACGCTGCACTCGACGAATTGCAAATCGACCTTGCCGCCTGTTCGCCGCGCACACAGGAAGTCATTGCACATCTGTGCGACCGGGAGACGATTCCTTCTGTAAAGGAGCTCTTTGCAGCCTGTTCCTCGCGGCGATCGTTCTACAGATCGTGGAACAAGGACATCAAAGAAACTCCCGCGGCATTCCTGACGCGTGTGCGTCTGCTGCATTTACGGTTCAGTGCAGCACGCGATCTCCAGGCGGCACAACGTGGCACATCCGGCGACTCGCGCGTCATGCCATAGTCGCATTGTGCGGTGCTGCTGATGGAACGCGCTTCTTCACCGGTGGGAAACGCATTCCAGAGGCGGCGCCGAAAACGATCAAAGGAGAGATGAAACGATGAAAACTCGGATTGCCCTCTTTCTGGCCGCCCTTCTCACGATCACAGGCGCTGCATTCGCCAATGATGGTCCGACTCGCATGGAACGCCGCGAACAGCGCCAGGCCGATCGCCCTGAAACCGACCCGCGCGACCAGGCCGCCCGCGAAATCAAAGTGCCGTTCATCTTCGACGGCGTCGAGTTTCCGGCAGGAACGAAACTGCCGGATCAGTCGCTCACGTTCGTGCTGACTCCCGATGACATCGCCAAAGGCACAGTGCACGTGTTCTCCAATCGCGAATTGGCGAAAGTCTTCGTCGACCGCGACGTGGCCAAAACCTCGGGCGGCGACGTTTCGACCAACGGCGTGGCCGGCCGCGACGTGCGCGTCAACAGCTGTACGTGGACCGAACAGTACTCCTGGTTCAATACCGCCGTCGGCTGCGGAAACTCGGGCGTGCTGACGCTCTATCCGTTCGGCGAGTACTCAAACCTCGATTTCGGCGGCTGGAACAACACGATCTCGTGCGTCAAAGCAGCCTGCATCGGCTATTACACGGTCCTTTACGCCTGCCGGAACTTCCAGACGTACTCGGACAGCAGCTGCGCCGATCCGGACGCTCTGTACGTCCCGTCCGGCTTCGTCGTGACGGACCTGAAAATTTACGGGTTCAATAACTGGGCGAGCTCGATCCGTTTCGAATGAACCAGCGTCACAGTGCGGCGGCCCGGATCTGATCCGGGCCGCTTTTCGTTGTTGCGGTCAATTGCTACTGTGCGGTCGGTTCAATGACGCGGCGGTTTGCGTCGCCAGTAGCCGGTCTCGTTTTCGAAAAACGCGGCGGCGCGGAACAGCGCCCGTTCGGCGAAATGGGCCGCCATGATCTGCAGAGAAAGCGGAAGCCCTTCTCCACTGAAGCCGGACGGCACGGCGATGGCCGGAAGGCCGACCAGATTCGCGGGCGCCGTAAAGATGTCGGACAAATACATCGCCAACGGATCTTCCG
>DASVUA010000799.1:0-5486 GCA_036387295.1 Thermoanaerobaculia bacterium
AAGAGGATGGCGTCGAGGTTGTGCTGCTTCATCACGGCGTCGATGCCCGTAGTCGCGGTGAGGCGGATGTCGTTCGCGCGATCGGCTTCATAGCGTGCGCGAAAGAGCTCGAGATCCATCGCATCGGAGATGTCGAGCAGCGATTGGCCGTACCGCATCGTGCCGAGCTTCTGATGCGCGACGTTCCACTGGCGCAATTCGGTCAACGTCTTGACCGGTGCTTTCTCACCGAGGGAGGCGAGCCAGAGATTGAAATCGCGCTCCATGCCGTAGGCGAGGTCGATCGAGCACTTGCGCTCCTTCACCTCGTCCATGTCGGTGCAGACGCCCCACAGCAGAAAGTTGTTTTTCGGATCGCTGCTGACGATGCTCGGGATGTTTGCCGGATCGACGATCACGGCCCCCTCCCGTTTGAGCACCGCGATCGCGTCGTTCATCGCCTGCAACTGCTCGGGATTGAGGCCGCCCCACGGTTCTTTCTCGCCGGGCGGCGTGAATTTGTCGAAGAAGAACGCGCGCGGGATGCCGATGCGCGCCCCTTTCAATCCATCGCGTTTGAGGAACTGCGTGTAATCGCGATTCGGCGTGCAGGCGTTCGTCGCGGGATCGTTGCGGTCGGCGCCTTCGACTACGCCGAGGAGGATGGCGGCGTCGACGACCGACTTCGTCATCGGACCGGGCGTGTCCTGATCGGCGGTGATGGGAATGACGCCGTAGCGCGAAATGCGGCCGACGGTCGGCTTGATCGTCACCAGCATGTTCGCGCTGGCGGGGCTGAGCAGCGACCCCGAGGTTTCGGTGCCGATGTTCGCCGCCCAGAAATTCGCGGCCGTACCGGCACCGGAGCTCGAGCCGCCGGTATTGAGCACCGGACGTCCGTCGCCGGTCGTTTCGCGCGGGTCGCGGCGCGGGTCGTACGGATTGAACCCGAAGCCGTTCAGCGCGTTGTAATTGTTCGGCATCGACGGATTGGCCGCCACCCAGTTCGCCAGCTCGGTGAGCTGCGTCTTGGCGATGATGATGGCGCCGGCGTCGCGCAGCTTCGTCGTGAGCGTCGCCTCGTACGGCGGGATCAGCTCGGCGAATGCCAGTGCGCCGCCGGTCGTCGGCATGTCGGTCGTGTGGATGTTGTCCTTCAGCGCGATCGGAATTCCGTGCAACGGCCCGCGCACTTTGCCCGCCGCGCGTTCGCGATCGAGCGCTTCCGCCTCTTCGAGCGCCTTCGGATTGACCGTGATGACGGCGTTCAGTTTCGAATCGTACGTGGCGATGCGGATGAGGTACTGCAGCACGAGCTCGCGCGACGTGACGCGCTTCTCGCGCAGCGCGGTCTGCATCTCCGGGATCGTCGCCTCGACGACGGAGAACTTCGTGGCAGCGGCCGCGTTCGCCGCAAGCGTGAGCGTGAGGAGAATCGGGAGGATGCGAATCATGGCGCGATTGTATGCGCCGATCGTGCACGCTTCCGGCGTCACTCGCGCGCGATGCGCAGCGCCGCCAGCATCACCCGATCGATGCCGCGTTCCAGATCGCGCGCCGTCGGCCGCACCTCGATGTCCGGCAGTACGCCGCGCCGCGAGCCGCGCGGCTCGACGGCGTTCTCGTAACGCCACAGCGGAATGTCGAGCGTCAGCCGCGAGTGCGGCAGCACGACCTCTTCGGACTCTCCGCTGTTGTTGCCGTCGTACCCGCCGCCGGTTTCCTCACCCAGGATCGTGCCGCGGCGATGGTGGCGAAACATGGCCGTAAAGTCGGCGGCGGTGGAGAAGGTGAGGCCGCTGACGAGGACGATCGTACGGCCGCGAAACCGCGGCGAGGCGGGCATCTGCGGCTGCAGCAGGTCGTGCTCGACCGGGACGAGCGCGCCATCGGCTGCTTTCTTCACGACCGATCGGAAGTAGGTGAACGGTTTGCCGGTGAGGTGCGCGAAGAGCAGCGCGCCGTAATGATCGCGGCCACCGCCGTTGTGGCGCAGGTCGATGATCAACGTCTTGACCTTCCGCTCGTTCGCCTGCCGGAAAAAGTCGGCAACGTAGGTCGGAAAGTCGAGGTCGCGCTGCCGGTAACGCTGCTCGTTGAAATTGCGGATCGTCAGTACGGCCGTCTCGCCGTCGAACGCGCTCTCGATCGGAACGAGCGACCCGGTGCCGAACACCAGCGCTTTGCGCTGCTGCATGGCCGTCAGCGCGTCCCGCGAGATCGCGGCGACGCGCATCGGCGCGAGCCTTCCGCCGTCGCGCAGCTCGAGCACGAAATCGACCGGCGCTTCATCGATGCCGCGCGCGTAAGCCGGCGCGAAGTTTTCTAGAAAACGATACTTTCCCTCGCCGGCATCCCCGTCGAGCGCGAATTGCGCGTTCAGGCGATCGATCGTGGCGCGCACGGGGCTCCCGTTGAACGTGACGACTTCGAACAGCTTCCGCTCGGGGCCTGGTGCAGCGTCGACGTACATCGTGCTGCCGGCGAAGTAGACCGGCAGCGGAAAGAACGTTCCGCCGGCGTGCGGCGCGGGGATGAGCCGCGTGTGGCCGCAGCGAAGCGAAGCGACGACCGGCGCGAGCCGGCGATGAAAGGCGAGCGCGGTCATCGGCGTGTCGAGCGACGTACGCAGCTCGCGGAATCCGCGCGCGAGCTCGCGTTCGGTGGTGTAGCGAAACAGCGCCGGGTGTTTCTCGCGCAGCGCACCCTCGGCCGTATCGACATCCTCCCGCAGTTGCCGCGGGGTGAGCAGCTGCTCTTCGGCGCGCACGAACGCGCCGAAGAGCAGGAGCAGGAACAACGTTGCGACTCGTCTAGTCAAAAACAGCAACCTCGTCTTTCATCGGCAGTTCCAGTTGGCGCGGTCCGGCCGGCGTAGTGTAGTGATCGAGCACGTACGGCAGCCCTTCGCATCCGAGATTCGAATTCGCATCGCACAGATGAATGTGCAGGTGCGGCTCGGTCGAATTGCCTGAATTTCCCAGCCTGCCGAGGAGCATGCCGCGCGTCACATGGTCGCCGGGGCGAACCGCGAGCGAGCCTGGCTGCAGATGCGCCGCGACGAGAAACTGGTTGCCGCCGATGTCGATCGTCACGTAATTGCCGGTGATCGTTTCGACGGTGATCGGCACGCGCGGCGCCTGTTGCGGCACGTTGTCCGGAATGCCGTCTTTCACGAAGGTCACGACGCCGTCGGCGGGTGCAAGCACGTCCACACCGTACGAGTAGTAGCTCCGGTTGTTGCGCTTATCGCCGCTGTACGTCTTGCCGCCGGCGTCGATGCGCGCCCAGTCGATCGCGTAACGCTGCGCGAACGTCGTGCGGCCATCGACCGCGGCGCCCGCGCGCCGATGCGGCGAGTCGATGCTGAGCGCGTTGAACGCTTTCCAAGGGCCGCCGGCGAGCGGCGCGATCAACACCGGCGGCGGCGTCGCACGGACCTGAGTGACGATGCCGCGCAGCGTTTCCTGCGAGGAGCCGCTCGTGAAGCGGATGCGATGGTCGAGCACCGGCGGGATCTCCTCGAGGCTCGGCACCGCGACGAGGAAGAAGAGAATCGCGGCTTCGCCCGTGCCGATGCGCTCGGCCGGACGCGTCGAGGTCGCGGGCCGCGGCGGCAGGTTCATGAGCAATGGTCGCAGCGTGCTGCCGCTGTAGGCGGCGAGAACGTTGCCGCTGCCGCCGCTCAACACCTCGACCTGTTCGAGCGTCACTTCGCGGCCGCTGTCATTGCGAAAAATCACTTCCCACGCGAGTTGCTGCGCGCCGGCGGCCTTCACCGGCTGCGGCGGAAACTGCACGGTGGCTGAAATGCCGGCGACCGTGCGCGGCCGGATCGGCGAGACGGCGCGGCGCCGGGACGAGGCGAATGCCTCGCCGGACTGGCAGGCGATCGACGCCGCGAGCAGCACGGCACCGGTGAAGAGGAGGATCGGCCGGCGGAGGATGTTCATCGTCGTTTTCCTCCCGCTCACAGGCGAACGCGGATGCCGGCAGAGACGATCAGCGGATCGACGGTGATCGTCGATTTCTCTTCATCGCCGGCGATCTTCGCGCGCAGTTCGAGCGGCATGTAGCGCGCGTCGAACGAGAGCGAAATGCGCCGCGAGAGTGGAACGTCGATGCCGGCGGCGGCCACGGGGGCGATTTCGTTGTCGAGCTGGATGTCGCCGATGCCGGCGGCGTCGAGGTCGGCGCTCGAGAGATCGCCCGTGATCACATACGCGGCGCCGGCGCCGACCCACACATTGCGGAAGAGCCGGAACTGCGCGACGGCTGCAATCGGCGTCAGCGAAAGCGGGCCGAGATCGGCGACAGTCGTGCCGGCGTCGTCGAGCGTCGCGTCTGCCTTGACGCTCATCGCGTCGAGCGACAGCGCCCAACGGTCGCTGAACGTCCGCCGCGAGCCGACGCCGAAGCCGGTCTGTTCATCGAGGTCGAGCGCGAGCGGCAGTCCTTCGAGCGCATTCGAGCGGTTGATGACCGGCTGCGAGACCCAGATGCCGACTTCGTGCGACTGCTGGGCGTATCCGGGGGCGGTGAGTGCGAGTGCGAGGATGAGAGAGGGGATGAGAGCGTTGCGTTTCATGATTTCGTTTCTCCTTGCCCGGTAAGCGACAAAGGCGAACGAAACCCGCAGCCGCGTTTCAGATTCGTGACGCGCGAGTCATCGCGAGCGCCCCCGCCGTCGCCACGGCGAGCAGCGCCAGCGCGGCGTACCCGGTGCCGGCATACGGCGCGTCCGCGTGCATCGTGAGCGGCACGGCCCGCAGCAGATTCGGAACGAACGCGGCGGCGGCGAAGGCGATGAATCCCTCGCGCAGCAGGAAGAGCGTCAGCACAGCGAACGCGACGCCGAGCGTGGCGACCGATGCAAGCGAAAGCTGCCCGCCGCTGGAGATGAATGCGGCGAGTACGACGAACGCCGGCGAGGCGAGGCGGCGTGGGCGGACGACCAGCCGGAGCGCCACGAGCGTGAGGAGAAAGAGCACGCCTTCCGCGACCACACGCACCGGAATGGCGAGCAGCACGACCACGAGCTCGCGCCAGTGCGACGCGGTAGTCAACTGCTTGACCGTCATGTCGGGCGCCGGCGTGAGTCCGAACCGCGGTGCGGCGAGTTGATGCAGGAGGCCGAGGAGCATGAACGCGCCGCCGCAAGCCAGCCCGATCAGCAGCTCGCGGCCGATCAGAGGATCGACCCGGCGCCCGTGCAGCAGCCGCACCCAGGCCACCAGCGTGCGCGGCGAGCGCCGGCGCAGCCACGGCTCGAGTGCGATGTACCCGATCCAGGTGAACGCCACCGTCGCGCAGGCCGCCGCAAGCTCGGCCACCGAAACCGACGCGTTGTTGCGGACAAAGAACGCCGCCAGCGTCAGGACGGCAATGGTGGCCGCAAAGCGCCGCGCACCTTTCCGGTCGCCGCGCCGCGCGCGGAGGTTCGCGACCGCGAGCGCCGTTGCGATCGCGAGCAACGCCAGCACGACGAGGCCGGCACTTGGATCGGG
>DASVUA010000800.1:0-5004 GCA_036387295.1 Thermoanaerobaculia bacterium
GCCGATGCGATCGTCGACGCGTCCACGAATGAACTGGCCGATCAGCTCGCGCGCAACCTCGAAGCGATTGCGCGGCCGAAAATCCTCCGCGGCCATGCTGCCCGAGGCATCGAGCGCGATGACGATGTCGATCCCGAAACGATCGCTCGCCGCGAGCCGCACCACCCGCTGCGGCCGCGCCAGCGCCACGATGAGGAACAGCAGCGCGAGCATTTCGAGAAAGAACGGAATGCCGGACGTCGCCGCGCGCACGTTGCGCGTGCGTGCGACGAGCGAAAGCGACGAAAAGCCGAACGCACCGAGGCGCGCGCGGCGGTCGCGCACGACCAGCACGATCCGCGCGACGATCAGCACCGCCAGCGCGAAGAACAGAGGATGCGCAAAGCGCGTCATGCGATCTCCGCCTCATCGTTCGTCCAGTGGAGCGGCGGGCTCTCAGGCCGCCGGCAAAGAACGGTCGGCGGGCTGAGAGCCCGCCGCTCCACTGGGACGAACTGCAAGTCGCGGCGCGTCATGACGGCAGCGGCTCCTGCTCTTCGGGGGGAGCCAGCGTCAGCGCGCGGTTTGCGATCTCGTCGAAGTCGCGCGGTTCGGCGCCCCAGGGAGAGAACTTTTCGCGATCGCCCTGCCGAAGGATGTCGATGACGAAGCGCTCGCGTTCAGCGAGGCGCGGCACGAGCTCGGTCGTCGTGAGGTCGCTCGGGAACTGCGGGCGCGTGGCGGCGAGATATGCGCGTGTTTCGTCGGCCAGCGTGGCCCAGCGTTTCGGCTGCGTGCCGTTCTCGCGCAGCGCGAGCACCGCGCGGCGAAACCGTTCGTCGGGCGCGAGCACGAACTTCGGCTGCACGGCTGCCTCGCGCTGCTTCGAACGCCACCACACCGCGAGCCACGCGGCGACGGCGGAGAGCGCCGCGATCGCGATGGCGATGAACGGCGCGCGCGGATACGGCACCTCGCGCGGCGGCGCGAGCGGCGCCGGTGCGAGCTGGTCGTTCGGAGCAAGCACCGACTGCACCGGCACGTTGAGATTCCTGAAGCGCACATCGCCCACGACGCCGCTGAGCGCGAACGGCTGTGGCGCGAACGTCCGCACCACGACCACGTTCCCGTTGCGCGACACGATTTCATAGGCGGGCGACGCGTCGAGCGTCACCGGCGCCGCGAATTCGATCGTGATCAGGTCGCCCACCTTCGGCGCCGGCGGCTGGAACGACGCCGACACGACTGCGCCGAGAAGCATTACGGCGGCGAGCATCAGTCGCGCCTCCGCCCCGCCTGCTTCATCGCGCGCTCGCGAAAGAAGCGCAGCAGCTCGCGCTCGTACGGCACGGCGGTGGAGATGGTGAGGTGATCGATGGCGGCGGTGCGAAAACGGCGCGCGAGCTGCTCGCGGCGCTGCAACGCACGTCGCGCGACGTCGGACTTGCGCAGATCGACGAGCCGCGCTTCGCCCGATTCGAGATCGACCACACGCGCGAGACCCTGATCGGGAAACCGCTCTTCGCGCGGATCGACAATCGGAATGGCGATGACGTCGTGTCTGCGATTGAGCCGATTCAACGTTTTTTCGAAATGCAGATCGAGAAAATCCGACAGCACGAGCACGACCGCGCGCTTGCCGGCCACACGCTCGAGAAAGCTGACCGCATGTTCGAGATCGGCTTCCCCTTCGACGCCGCGCATTGCCGCTTCGACCGCCGCACGCACGAGCACCTGCGCGTGCGCGCGTCCGCGCCGCGGCGGGATGAATTTGCGGATGCCGTCCGAGAAGAGCAGCAAGCCGGCGCGATCGGAGTTCTCGACGGCGGAAAAAGCGAAGACGGCGGCGAGCTCCGCCGCGATGTCGCACTTGCGCCAGTCGACCGATCCGAAGCTCATCGAGCCCGAGACGTCGACCGCGACGATGACCGTGAGATCGCGCTCTTCGACGAACTGCTTCACATGCGGCACGCCGCTGCGCGCGGTGACGTTCCAGTCGATGGTGCGAATGTCATCGCCCGGCAAGTACTCCCGCACCTGCGCGAACTCGATCCCATGACCATGAAACGCGGAGTGATAGTCGCCCGCAAACCCCGCGCGGATCAAACGAGCCGACAACAGCTCGAGATCGCGCATTCGCCGCACCAGAGGAGCGCGAAGGTCGGGGGGTTTGCGTTTGAAGAACATGGGGGGCGTTGTATTGGCGTTGGGCGTTGGGCGTTTGGGATGTGTTGGCTTCGGCGTAAGGTCTCAACAATAGGCGTGCTTCGCGTCAGGCGAAAAACCCCAAACGGCTAACGCCCAACGCCCAAAGCCCACTTCTACGGCACTGCCACCGCTCCCAGCACCTGATCGATGATGCGGTCCGCCGTCATCTGCTCCGCGGCGGCTTCGTAGCTGAGGACGAGGCGATGACGGAGGACGTCGTGGGCGACGGCTTTGACGTCCTCGGGGACGACGTACTCGCGGCCGTCGATGAAGGCCTGCGCTTTTGCGACGTGTGCGAGTGCGAGCGTGGCGCGCGGACTTGCGCCGAAGGTGATGTGATGGCCGAGCGCGGCCAGTTTGTAGTCGGCGGGCTTTCGTGTGGCGGTTACGATCTGCACGATGTAGCGCCCGATGCGCTCGTCGACATGCACCTTCGCGGCGAGATTCGCGATCTCGCGGATCTCGGCCAGTCCGAGCACGCGCTGGATGCTGACGTTTTCGCGCATCGGATTGAGGTAGAGGCCGAGGATGCGGAGCTCTTCTTCGGCGGCCGGATAGTCGACTTTCAGTTTCATCACGAAGCGATCGACCTGCGCCTCGGGGAGCGCGTACGTCCCTTCATGCTCGATCGGGTTCTGCGTCGCGATGACGAGGAATGGGTCGGGCAGCGGATACGAGCGGTCGCCGATCGTCACCTGCCGCTCCTGCATCGCTTCGAGCAATGCGCTCTGCACTTTGGCCGGCGCGCGGTTGATCTCGTCGGCGAGCACGAGATTGGCGAAGATCGGGCCGAGGCGAGCGTTGAACGTCCGGCCGGCCGGATCGAAGATCTGCGTGCCGGTGATGTCGGCCGGCAGCAGGTCGGGGGTGAACTGAATGCGCTTGAACGACGCGTCGATCGCGCCGGCGAGCGTTTTGACGAGCAGCGTCTTCGCGAGGCCCGGCAGCCCTTCGATCAACACGTGGCCGCGCACGAGGATGGCGATCACGAGCCGATCGAGAATCGCCTGTTGCCCCACCACCGCCCGCCCCACCTCGGCGCGCAGACGCGCGATCGTTTCTTGTGCGTTTTCGATTCCCTGAGTCATCGTCCCGAGTTTAGTATCCCTGCCGTGCGACCCAAGAAAAAATGGGGACAGAATTTTCTTCGCAATCGCGGAGCTGTTGACCGGATTGTTGCCGCCATCGAGCCAGAACCGGGCGAGATCGTGCTCGAGATCGGTCCCGGCGAAGGCGTGCTGACCGAAAAAGTCGTCGCGCTCGGCAACCACGTCATCGCGATTGAAATCGATCCCGACCTCGGCGCGCGCCTCAGCGCGAAGTTCGGCGACAAGCTCGAATTGCGCAATACGGATGCGGTCGACGCCGAATTGCCGGCCACGGCGTATCGCGCGGTCGGCAACCTGCCGTACAACGTCGGCACGCCGATCCTCCGCCGCGTCATCGCCGATCCGAACTGCAAACGCGCCGTGTTCATGCTGCAGAAGGAAGTCGCGGATCGAGTGTCTGCGAAACCGGGCAGCGATCCGTATGGATATCTCACGCTGTACGTGCAGGCGTTCGCAACCGCGAAGAGCATCATGACCCTCGACCCCCGCTCGTTCTATCCGCCGCCGAAAGTGCGCAGCGCGGTGGTCGTGCTCGACCCGCGCGATCCCGGCCTCGTCTCATCGCGCGAAGACGTGCTCGATGTCGTCAGCACCTCGTTCCGCATGCGCCGGAAGAAACTGGTCAACAACTTGACGGGGTGGCGCGACCTCACCCGCGAGCAGGTAATGGCGGCCATCAGCGCCGCCGGCCTGAGCGAAGACGTGCGCGCCGAGACGATGTCGTTGCCCGACTTTGATCGCCTTACGCTGCACCTTCGCGCGCACGGGCAAGAAGGTCGGTGACCTCGAAGGAGGCGGCGGCGCGGTCGAGGTAGGCGTCGTCGAGAGGTTCGTCGATCAGGCGAATGATGCCGATGATGTCGCGCCACTGACGCTCGGACTGCTCGCCACCGAGCCGGAACCACAGGAGCTTCCGGATGAGAATGTCCTCCGGTGCGTAGAAGCAGGCTACGCCTTCCGGCAGCAGCACCATGCGTGCGCGCGCGAACTGCTCGCGCACGGCTGCGCGTTTCTCCGCGACGAAGAAGTCGATCTTCAGGCTGGCTTCGAAGTGGATCGCATTGAAACTGCTCCCGTATCTCACGGCCTGCAGCGCGTCCTCTTCTTCGATGTAGTACTCGTCTTTCAAATACGCGACGAGGGCTCGTACCTGCTTCTCATCGGCGTCGACGACGATGTCGAGATCGGTCGTCATGCGCGGCTCTCCATAGATCATGGCGGCAACGGACCCGCCGACGACGTACCGGATGCCGAGGGAAGAGAGGATGGCGCCGATCCGTGCGGCAAAAACAAACGGATCGGCGGGTGTCACGGCTCGCGCCCGTATACCTTGCGCACCACGTCGGCGCCGAGGCGCTTTCGCGCGAGCTTCAGCCAGATCTCGTCGTCGGTGAGCTCTGGGCGCCGCTGACGCATCGCTGCAAACGCGAGGTTCTGCGCGCCGATCGTCCACGTCTGCGCCATCTGCAAACGCTCTTGCGCGCTCTTCCGGCGCAGCATGTCGTCGTAGATCGTGCGGACCTTCTCACTCGTGTCGGAAAAGAGCTTCATGCCTCGCCATGGTACTAGAACAGCCACGCATACCCGAGCTTCACGAATACCGCGCCGTTCGTGCGCGTGAGGTCGCGCTCGCCTTCGTAATTGTCGGAATAGCCGGCCAGGAAAACGGTCTGCGCATTGACGCGATACGAGAAGAGAAATTGCGTGA
>DASVUA010000801.1:0-5018 GCA_036387295.1 Thermoanaerobaculia bacterium
CAGACCTTTGACCCAAAGCTCCAGCAGCTTCGCCGTCTTTCTGCTCGCGAGCCATTTGTCGACGGTCTGCTGCAGATCGCCGTCGGTACTGAACAGCGACAACGCTTCTTTGTTGCGTTTGACGGAGCCGTGATAGACCTCCTCGAGCTCGCGGTCGCCGGAGAGATAGGCCTCCAGTTTTTCGAGCAATTGCGCGGGCGTGCTGACGACGAAGCCGAGCCGCTCGTCCATCGCCTCACGCCCGATCTGGAGCGTGTACGCGACCGCGGAGAGATCGACGCTCTCGACCCGCGGCCGAAGAAACGCGAGAAACTCCTGCACCTTCTGCTGCAGTTGCACCGCCGTTCGTGCCGACAGCAAAATGACGACGCTCGCCTCGGCCGCCGGCTGACGCACAGGCGCCGGGTATTCCTCCACGATCATGTGCGCGTTCGAGCCGCCCGCTCCAAACGACGAAATCCCTGCGATGCGCGGGACGGTGCGGCCGTCGACGACCGGCTGCTCCCATGTCTTCAATGACTGGTTGACGACAAACGGCGTGCTGTCGAAATCGATGTGCGGGTTGAGCTGCGCCGAGTGAAGCGACGGCACGATCTGCTGATGCTGCATCTGCAGCAGCACTTTCGTCAGCCCTGCAATCCCCGCTGCGGATTCGGCATGGCCGATGTTCGATTTGGCGGAGCCGATGAGGCAATATCCATTGTGCTGTGTCGCGTCAGGCGCCGATCCCTGGAGCGCTCGGGTGAGCGCTGCAACCTCGATCGGGTCTCCGAGCCTCGTGCCGGTGCCGTGCGCTTCGACATAGCTGACATGCCGCGGGTCGGTGCGCGATTCGGCCATTACGCGGCCGATCGCGCTGCTTTGCGCCTGCGGGTTCGGGACGGTGTAGCCGTTCGTTTTTCCGCCGTGATTCAGTGCGCTGCCGCGAATGATCCCGTAAATGTGATCGCCGTCCCGCTGCGCCTCAGACAGCCGCTTCAGAACCACGACGCCGACGCCTTCTCCCGGGATGTAGCCGTCCCCTCCTTCGCCGAAGCTCTGGCAATGGCCGTCGCTGGAGATGAACTGCCCCGCGCTCAGCACGAGGTATTTGTTGGGGTGAATGCTGACGTTCACGCCACCCGCGATGGCCATGCTCGTCCGGCCGAGCTTCAGGTCCTGACACGCGAAATGGATGGCGGTCAATGATGAGGAGCACATCGTGTCGAGCGTGACGCTCGGGCCATGCAGATTGAGCGCATACGACACGCGATTAGCGACGCCGGCGGCAGTGCCGGCCACGCCGAGGCGCTTGCCGCGCGCGCTGGCGTCCGCGCCGAACAACTGATATTCGGTCCACATCACGCCTGCATAGACGCCGACCGCGCCGGGCAGCTCTTCGCCATGTGGAATCTGCAGCGCGGCGCGCGTGTAGCCCGCGTCCTCAATGGCCTTCCAGGCGTGCTGCAGGAACAGCCGCTCCTGCGGATCGATGAGCTCTGCTTCGGCGGGCGAAATATTGAAGAAGAGCGGGTCGAACTCATCGACGCCGGAGATGAAGCCGCCCCATTTGCTGTAATGATGTCCCCGCCTCGTGCGGTCTTCGCTGAAGTACTGCTTCCAGTCCCAACGCTCTGCCGGGACTTCGATGATGCAATCCCTCCCCTCGCGCAGGTTTGTCCAGTACTCCTCCAGGTCCAGCGCCTCGGGGTACCGTCCGCTCAAACCGATGATCGCAATCGGGTCCGCCTGTGCGGCGGGCGCTGCACTCCGGCCAGCGAAACGACGGCTCGGGACGAGCTTCTGCCGGGCCGTGACCGCTGCCGGTACGGCTACCGGTTCCGTGACGTCATTGTGACTCGTGCCAAGGAGGGCATTCAGCCGCGTGGCGTGGCGGGCGAGAAAATACCCGGCGAGCTGCTGAATGCTCTGATACTCGAAGAAGAGAGTCTTCGGCAACGAGCCGAAGGTCTTTTCGAGATGGTTCGTCAACTTCATCGCCAGCACTGAATCGATGCCGTAGTTCTCCAGTGCCGCGTGCGGATCGACTTTGTGCGACGGCAGTTTCAGGAGCGTCGCGAATTCTTTCCGCAGGTGCTCGAGCGTCTTTTCTTCCAACCCCTCGGTTTGCGCGGCCGCGGGCGGCGGCGCGACCGGTTCGCTTGCGGCTGCGCTGTCCGACAGCAGACGGCGGATGCGCGATACCTCGCCTTCAATGACCAGTGCGCGGTCATGAGGGAGCGCCATGGCGTGATGGAACGCCTGCAGGCCGGTGGCGGTCTGCATCGGCAGCATGCCTGTGGTTTGCTCCAGCAACTCCTGCGTTGCGGCGTCGAGCTGCATCCCGCCGTCGCGCCATAATGGCCACTGAATCGAAAGCGTGCGGCCGTGCCGTAGCCCTTCCATCACCTGCCGGTTGCGATACGCCGCAAACTGATCCATGAACCCGTTCGCGGCGGCGTAATCCGCCTGCCCCACATTGCCCATCGCACCGGCAAAGGACGAGAAGAGGACGAAGAAATCGAGTTCGAGCTCCTGCGTCGCCTGATCGAGGTTGTACGTACCGTCGACTTTCGGTTCCAGCACAGAGCGGAATTCGGCGTCGCTCTTTCTGAGAATGAAGTTGTCGGTGATCATCCCGGCGCTGTGCAGGATTCCGTCGAGCCGGCCGTATTGCTCGCGGATCGCTTCGACGAGCGCCGTCACACGATCGATATGGCCGAGGTCGACCTGCTGATAGGTGACGCGCCCTGGCTGCAGCGACAATCCATCGAGGAATGCCGCCTTCTCCGGCGACAGCGGAGAACGGCCGGTCAATACGACTTTGGCTTCGCGCGTCCGGTTCAGAATTTCGCGTGCAAAGAGTGCCCCCAGCGCGCCGGTGCCGCCGGTGATCAGGTACACACCGGAATCGTTGAACGCGACCGGCGCCTCCTGGCGCCAATCAAAGTCTTCGCGCCAGCGCAGGACTTCGCGGAGCCGATGTTCGTACCGCACGAATGGTTCGAGCGCGCCCGTCTTTTCGTGACGCAGATATCGCCCGAGCTCCTCCGCCCGAATGTCGCCGGAGACAATGATCAGCTGCCCGGCGAGCTGCGGGTTTTCGCGCGCCGCCGTTCTGAGCAGTCCGGAAAGTCCCGCAAATAGAGCATGTTCGTCACGATCCGAAACCACGACCTGCACGAGCACGTCGCCTTCGGGCTTCCGTTCGAAGATGGCCCGTAGATGGGCGAACACGGTCAGCGCGCCGTGACTGTAGCGCTCCGCAATCGTCTGTTGTGGTGCGGTCTGCAGCGCCACGCAGCGGCTGTTCGGCACCAGCGTCTCGAGGTGCGCGGCGTCGATTCGGTCGAGCTCGCACAGGATGACGTGCTCCTCGGCGTATCCGTTCCGGCGCACCCCCATCGACTGCACGTCGCTGTGCTCCCACACCGGAACGGCAAAGAGCGCACCGACGGCGGCACTCTGTACGCTCCCAGTGAGGCTTTCCGTCACGACGCGTAACGAGAAGCCGCGCATCTGCACGCAGACGTTGCCGCCGCGGTCGCAGAGGTCGAGGTCGAGTTTCACCGCACGATCCGAGGGCTGGCTGCCGGACGAATGGCGAACCCAAACCGACATCTCCTCGGTGCACGGCGCGAACATGCGCAGCGAATCGAGTGCGAACGGAAGCCGCAATGCATTGTCGCCAAACAGCATGGCCGACGCCTGCAGCGCACTGTCGATCACGCTGGGATGGAGGACGTAATCGCGCGACGTGCTCTGCACGCTCTTCGGCAGGCGAATGTGCGCCAGCAGCTGATCTGTGCCGCGGTCGACTGCCGTAATGCCTTGAAATGCATCTCCGTAATCGAGCCCGCGTGCTGCAAACGACGAATAGATGGTCGCTGGTTCGGTGCGGCCGTGCGTCATCTGTGACCGGAGCTCATCGATGCCAAGGCTCAGCGCCGCCGGCGCGTCGACAACGAGCGCCTGCCCCTGGCAATGCACGGCAGGTTCGCCGGCAGGACCGCTGTAGATCTCGAAATCGATGGCATCGTCGTCGTTTGCCACGAGCGAGATCGTGACCCGCGTCTCGCCCGTGACGACCAGCGGCTGGATCCAGGCCACATTGCGCAGTTCAACCGCTGCCGGCGCCGAGCTCTCAGGCAGCGCCTGTTCAATCGCAGCACGCGCCATCTCCAGATAGGCGACGCCCGGCAGAACCTTCTGTGCGTCCTGTGCGTCCGCGCCGTTTGCGCGCACGCGGTGCTGATCGAGGAAAAACTCGTCGCCGGAAAATGACGAAACGAAGCGTTGCTCGCTGAGGTTCGAGGTGTTGCGGTGCAGGAGCGGATGCAGCGCCGCGCTCGCAGCGCTCCTCGCCCGTAGCGTTTCACCCGCGGCGGAATCGATCCAGTACCGCTCCCTGGCAAACGGATAAACGGGCAGGCTGATGCGGCGTGGTGTCGCTTCGCGGTACAGCTTCCTCCAATCGAGCTCCAGCCCTTTGGCCCAGAGATCGAGCAGCCGTGCGACTTTGTTCGTGCCGAGCCACTTCTCGATTGCCTGTTGCAGATCGGCGTCAGTGCTGAGAAGCGAAAGTGCTTCGTCGTTGCGCTGCACGCGGCCGCGGTAGACGTCACCAGCTCCCTGCTCGCCGGCCACATACGCCTCGAGCTTTTCCGCCAGCTCGGCGGCCGAGCTCACAATGAGGCCGAGCCGCTCTTCCATCGCGTCGCGGCCGACCTGGAGCGTGTACGCCATTGCGGCGAGGTCGATCGTGTCGAGCCGCGCGCGAACGTACTGCAGCAAATCGCGCGATTTCTGCTGTAATTGCTCGGCCGTTCGCGCGGACAGCAGGATGACGACGGACTCGAACGCCGGCAGCTGCTGCAGCGGCTCGCGATACTCCTCCACGATCATGTGCGCGTTCGAGCCGCCCGCTCCGAATGACGAGATCCCGGCGATGCGAGGCACCGCGATGCCGTCCACGGTCGGCTGTTCCCACGAGCGGAGTGATTGATTGACGACGAATGGGCTGGCCTCGAAGTCGATGT
>DASVUA010000802.1:0-6875 GCA_036387295.1 Thermoanaerobaculia bacterium
GTCGCACAGGCGATGGTCCGAACTCAAGTGGAGCGGCGGCCGTCAGGCCGCCGACCGTTGCTCGGCGGGCTAAAGCCCGCCGCTCCACCAAACGTCCCGCACTCGCGAAAAGCACGTTCAGTTTGGAGTGCGGCGACGCCAGTCGCCGCTTTCACTCGCCGCGGTCCAACGCGAACTACCGTGCGCGCTCTGCAGCATCGCGCCAGGGCGCGGCGCCGCGGGTGTCGCCTACGGCTTCGAGGGTTTTTGCGGCGAGTTGATAGGCACCGCGGTGCGGGTTCGTTTGCGTCATTTTCTGAAGGGTCTGCGCGGCGGGTTCGCGATCTCCGAGGATCAACTGGATGAGGGCTAGGTTCGCGTAGGACTGCAGATGATCGGGAGAGCTGGCGATCTCGCGGCGGTAGGCGGCGATCGCTTCGTCGGGGCGGTCGAGGCGGGCGAGGACGTCGCCGCGGAGGTAATCGGAGCCGTAGAGATGCCGCACTTCCAGCGCGGTCGCGCGGCGTTGCGCTTCGTCGATCGTCTGAAGCGCCTGCTGCAACCGGCCTGACCCGCGTTGCACCTCCGCGAGAAGCAGAATCGAGCGCGGTTGACGGTCGCCCGCCGCGAGCGCCGACTGCACGTGCTGCTCTGCTTCCGCAAAACGCTCCTGCGCCAGCGCGGCGCGCGCGAGCAGCTCGTGCGATTCGCGCGGATTCGCGGCGAGCGCGAGTTGCGCGTGCTCCGCGGCCTGCGCAGGCTTCCCCGCTTCGAGCAGCGCGAATGCGAGTCCGAGGGCGAGGTCGGGCGAGAAGCGTTCGGTCTGCGCGATCGCCGATTTGTACGCGACCGCGGCCTCCTCGGCGCGCCCCGTCGCAACGAGCAACTCGCCGAGTTTCGACCAGACGTCCGCCAGCCGCGGGTTGCGCGCGAGGAGCTTGCGCAGCGCGACGATCGCCTCTTCGCTGCGCCGCTCTTCCGCGAGCCGGAACGCGGCCTTGATATCGGCGAGACTCGCGATCTCGTCGCGCGGATTCGGCAGCGGACCGCCGCGATCTTTCGCCGTGCCGATGTAGCCGAGCGCGGCGAGCTTCGCCGCATCCTCCGGATCGATCGCGCCGATCTCCTCGATCTTCGACGGATACGTTGCGAGCTCCGCGCGCAACGCGGCGGCTGCGCGGCGTTCGGTCGCGGCGAGATCGTGCGTCTCCGCGCGATCGCTCTGCACGACGTACAGCTCGGGACGCGGACCGTCGATGTAGTGATGTTTCGCGTCGATCAGAGAACGGAGCTCGCTCCATCCGAGGTGAATGCGCGGGTAGAGCGTCTCGGAGTAGATCGGCTTGTCGGGACGTGCGGTATTCAGCAGAGACGCCTCGCCGCCGGTGATCGTGTCGAACACCGACGTCAGCGGAACCGGGTGCGCGACGCTCGTTCCCTTCCGCTGCGATCGCGGCAGCTTCACGAGCAGCGGCACCTGCAGCGACTCGCGATACAGCAGGATTCCGTGCTGATCCTCACCGTGATCCCACAGTCCTTCGCCGTGATCGGAGAGAAAGACGATCAGCGCGCGGTCGTACACGCCGGAGGCTTTCAGTCGCGCGAGCAGCGTACCGACGATCGCGTCCGCGGCCGCGATCTCGCCGTCGTACGGCGAGGCGGCATACCGCGAGCGGAACGGCTCCGGCGGCGCG
Organism: Thermoanaerobaculia bacterium; assembly: GCA_036387295.1. GTDB lineage: Bacteria > Acidobacteriota > Thermoanaerobaculia > Gp7-AA8 > Gp7-AA8 > QHVT01. The sequence goes on from DASVUA010000802.1 coordinate 1,674, forward strand.
TACGGCGCGTGCGGTTCGTAGATGTGAAAGAAGAAAAAGAACGGTTGCGCCGCGTTCGTGTCGAGCCACGATTCGGCGGCTTTCAGCGTGTCGGAGCCGGAGCGTTGATGCTCGCTCGCCGCGCCGGCCGTCGCGACCGCGATCGCATCGTCGTAAAACTCGAACCCGTCCGCCGCGCCGGTCTCCGAGCGCAGCACGTATGACGACACCGCCGCGCCCGTGCGATATCCCTTTTCGCGCAGCACCTCGGCCGCGGTGCGGAACTTTGCGGCGTCGAACTGATATCCGATGTTGTTGCGCACGCCATGGTCGGTCGGCAGGAGGCCGGTGAACATCGAAAGATGCGACGGCAGCGTCATCGGGCAGTGGCTGTACGCGCGCTCGTAGAGAATTGAATCGGCCCGTAGCGCGTCGAGGTGCGGCGTCGCCACACCGCGGTAGCCGTACATCGGCAAGTGATCGGAGCGCAGCGTGTCGACAGAGATCACGATCACCGGCGCGCCGTCGAAGCGGTCGCTCGTCGAGGACACCGCTTCGTGCTTTGCGCAGGCGGTGAGGGCGATCAGCAGGAGGGCGATGCGGCGCACGCCGGAATCATCGCACTCGAGACAACTGGTTCATGTGCTTCTTCAGTGCGCCGATCGATCGTTCGTCGAGCGCGACGTGTGTCGCGGTCCAGTCGCGCCCCTGTTTTTCAAAGAGGCCGACGCTGATCGGGAAACTGAAGCGGCGCGGTCCTGCGCTGGCGGGGTTGAAGTAGCGGACGCCGTCGACGACCTCGTTGTGCGGCAGATGGCTGTGGCCGAACACCACGATGTCGGCCGGCTCTTCGCGCAGCGAGTCGACGACGCGCGCCGCGAGCTTGTGCGGACGCGGAAGGATGTGCGTGAGCAGCACGCGCAACGTCCCGAGCTGCACGCGCGCGATCTCTTCGCCCGAGGCGCGGTCGTTGTTGCCGTCGACCGACGTGAGCGGCGCGATCGCGCGCAGCGCGTCGAGCACGCGCTCGCCGCCGATGTCGCCCGCGTGCACGATGTGATCGACGCCCGCGAATACTTCCGCGAGCGCCGGATGCACCCGCCCGTGCGTATCGGCGATGACACCGATGCGACGAACGTCCTTCATCGACGCGCGTTCAGCTCGAGCCATGCGATGAGCGCAACCCGCGTCATTTCGCGGCCTGCTGCAGCTCCAGCCGCTTGAAGCCGTACGTTCTGCCGACTTCGTCGAAAACGCCGACGGCGATGTATTTCGATTTGTTCGTCACCTTCAGGTCGAGGTCGTACGTGAAGTGGCCGGCGAGGGCCTGCTGCATTTCTGCCGGGGCGACTTCGAACGGCTGCGATTTCTGCGTGACGTCGCTCAGCGCATCGAGATCGGACGCGGCCGCGACGTAGACCGAGAACTTGCCGGCGTGCTTGCCGTTCGCCTGCGGCAGCATCGTGAGATCGGCGATCGGGATGCGCACGCGCACCTGCATCGTCGACTCTTTCCGTCCCTTCGTCGACGGACGCGCCGCCGCGCGGATGCCGATCGTGGAGCCGGGCTGCTCGGCGCGGAACATGGTCGCGCGCAGCCGGTCGCGCATGCGCGTGTCATCCGACTTTTCGACGAACTGCGTCCGCGCGCGCACTTTGTATTCGGGATTGCGCGTCTTGACGACGATGTCGCGCGAGCGGTCGGCACCGGTGACGGTGACGCGGTACGCGAGCGAGTAGTAATCGGTGGCATCCGAGGCGACGCGCGGCAGCAGTTCGACGACGTCTTTCCAGCCGGTGGCCATGAGGCCGCCGGTCTGGTTCGCAATCTTCTGCATCGAATGCGTCTCGTTCATCAGCGTCAGGTAGTCGGCTTGCGTCGCATTGACCGACTCGGATGACGTGGTGAGGCCGGGAGGATTGACGGGATAGATCGTGACGCCGCTCGAGTTCGCGTTGTCGACGAGCGTTTTCATCAGCTCGTCGGTGCCATAGCGCGACTTGAGGAACTGCGACACGCGGTCGGCGCCGGCGTTGAAGACGAACTCCGCGCCGGCCACTTCGCCGAGGCGGCGTGTCGCGAGGAGCAGGATCTTCTTCCCTTCGATGCCGGCCATGCTCGTGATCGCCGAGTTGATCGCCGCGACGCGCACCGTCATCTCGTTGTACGCGGCGAGGATGTACGGCCCGACGTCGCTGACCGGGTCGGTCGGCAGCTCGAGCGCCGGAGCGCCCTGGCCGGCGCCGCGCACACTCGGCTGCGCGCTCATCAGGTCGCGCCGTTGCGCTGTGTCGCGCCGCTGCTCGGCCAGCACATCGGGCGCTGCGATCTTCCCGGCCGCGCGGATTTTCTCGATCGCCGCGGCGATCTGCGCCGGATCGTTCGTGAACTCGATGTGCTCGGTTTCGTGATGCGGGCGCCAGATGACGAACGACACCGCGTCGCCGGGACCGACCATCCTGCTGATCGTGTCGTGCAGCGACTTCGCAAACTCGTCCGCGGCCGCGTGGACCAGTTGCATCGACTCGAAGAAGACGAGGATCGTCCGCCGGTCGCGCCGCGGCGCGGCCCGCTGCGTCTGCTGCGTCCCTTCGACGCCAATCGTGCCGCGGTCGGCATCGGAGACGTACTCGGCGAAGTTCGAGATCGGCTGCACTTTCCCTCCTTCGCGCAGCTCGAAATCTTCCTGCCTGAGGCCGCGAATGCGATTCCCCTGTTTGTCGGTCACGACGACGTCGACGTTCACGATCGAGACATCGAGCGTTTCGCCGAGGCGCGGCGTTTCCTGCGCCGATGCGGAGGAGACGAGGGATGCGATGAAGAGGAAAGCGAGCAGATTTCGTTTCATGTCAGAGCTCCAGACTGGTCATTTCGTCAGTTCCACGCGCGCGACGCCGAACGTCTTCGCGGTCTCGTCGTACACACCGACCGCGAGGTACTTCGATTTTTGACGAACGTCGACGTTGACGTCGTACGTGAAGTGGCCGGTGCGCGCCTGCGCGAGCTCACTTTCCGTCACCTCGAACTGCTGCGTTTTGCGCGTCACCTCGCTCAATTCGTCGAGATCGGACGCCGCACCGACGTAGACGGCGAAGCTGCCGCCGTGCTTACCGTTGCCCTTCGGCAGGAGCGTGAGGTCGGCGATCGGGATGCGCACCCGCACCTGCATCGTGCTGGTGTTGCGGCCCTTCTTCACCTCGCGCGCGGCCGCACGGATCTTGATCGTCGCGCCGTTCTGCGACACGCGGAAGAGCGTCGACTGCAGACGATCGCGCATGCGCGTCTCGTCCGACTTTTCGACGAACTGCGTGCGCGTCCGCACCTGGTACTCAGGATTGCGCGTTTTCACGGTGATGTTGCGCGCGCGGTCGGCGCCGCTGAACGTCACGCGGTACGCGAGTGAGTAGTAATCGCTCGCATCCGAAACGATGCGCGGCAGGAGATCGACGATCCGTTTCGGACCGATGGCCATGAGGCCGCCGGTCTCCTTCGCGATTTTTTCGAGTGAGATCGATTCGTTGAGCAGCGTCAGATGCTCGATGCCGCCGCGCGAGGTGACGAGGTCGAGTGACTCGTGATCGTAGTACTCGGTGTCGCCCGTGTCTTTGGCGAGGCCGGGAGGATTGACGGGATAGATCGTGACGCCGTTCGCGTTCGCGTTGTCGATGACCGATCGCATGAGGCGGTCGGTGTTGAAGCGCGTCTTGAGATACGGCGTGATTTCCTTCACGCCGGTTTCGTACGCGAACTCGGCGCCCGCGACCTGTCCGAGGCGGTTCGTTGCGAGAAGCAGCATCTTGCGCCCCTCCGCGCCGGCCATGCTGTGGATCGCGGAGTTGATCGCGCCGACGCGCACGACCATCTCGTTGTAGGCCATGAGCATCGGCAATTGCACGTCGCCGAGCGGGTCGGTTCCCGCAGGTGTCGGGATGTCGCCCATCTCCGCGAGCGCTTTGCGGTCAGCGATTTCGCGGCGTTGCACCGACTTCATGTCGGGACGGGCGCCGAGCGCTTCTTGTTTGATGTCGGCGATTGCGGTGGCGATCTTCGTCCGGTCGCTGGTGAACTCGACGTGCCTCGTTTCGGAGGGGCTCCAGATCACGACCGAGACCTCGTCGCCCGGGCCCATGAGGCGATCGATCGTTTCGCGCAGCGCGTTTTCGAACGAGTCCGCCGCGAGCTTGGTCAGCTGCAACTGCTCGAAGAAGATGAGCAGCGTCCGTTTCTCTCGCGGTGCGGTCTGCGCCTGACTTCCCTCGGCGACGTCCGCGGTGAGCGTCCCCTGTTCGGCGCGCGATACGTACTCCGCAAAGTTGGAGATCGGCTGGACTTTGCCGTTCTCGCGCAGCTCGAAATCTTCTTTCTTGAGGCCGCGTACGCGGTTTCCGGCGCGGTCGGTGACGACCACGTCGACGTTGACGATCGAAACTTCAATCGTTTCCCCGGCGCGCGGCGCGTCCTGCGCGGACGCGGTCAATGCGGCAAAGGCAACGAACAACGACGCCAGCAGCTTTTTTCTCATCTGTTTTGCTCCCGCTTCACTCGATGCGATGTCGTGCAGCCGGTCGATTCTGCCATCTTGCCTGCCCCATTCACCGCACCGGATTTCGCGTCCCGGTTGACCCTCACGTCAACCGAGTCGTGAACTGACTCGCCTGTGTGTCTTTGATCTGTGTTTTTCTATGTGACGTCGTTGTGCGGATCGAGTTCCGTCGTCACGCGACACACGCTCACTCGCGTTGTTTGGAGACCGTCGTCACACCAGTGGCGTTTGGAATTTTCCGTGGGTGCTGTGCGCAATTCCCCGGTGCAGCGGGAATGCCGAGGCGCTGCTCTCTATGGCCGGCGTTGGAGCGGCGCCGATTGTCCGCCTGACGCTACACTACCGTCCCGTACTCATGACGCTCCCCGACTCCAGCGATCCTCGGCAGACGTTCGATTACTTCAGCGCCGAATACGCGCAGGCATTGCAGGCACTGCAGACGATCGAAACGCAGGCCCCCACGCTGATGCTGATGGGGCACCAGGAAGAGCTCCGCCAGTTCCTCGAGCAGTTCATCGACATGGCCACGCGCACCGAATCGCAGGCAGTCGAACGAAACGAGCAGAACTTCGCCGAGTGGTTCCGCGAGCTGGTCGCGCGTGCCGAGAAGTTGCGGGTTTGAGTTGCCTGTTGCGCGTTGCCCGTTGCCCGTTGCCCGTTGCCGAGGGCGTTTGGCGGTG
>DASVUA010000803.1:0-2895 GCA_036387295.1 Thermoanaerobaculia bacterium
CTCGCGCATACCAGCGGCTCACCGAGGCGGGCGTACTCATCGTGAAACGCGGCGAAGGAACGTACGTCGCCGACAAACCGACGCAGACGAAAAAGTCGGAGCGGAACGAGAAGCTTCGCGACGCCTCGACGCGCTACGCCAGCGTGGCCCTCGCGATCGGCGCGTCGCTCGACAACGCGATCGGCGAGCTGGAGGCGAGCTTCGACCGCCTCAGCAACGAGCACAGGAGGAACGGATGAACGGCAATGCACTCGAGGCCAGCGGCGTGACGGTCCGCTACGGCAAACGCGCGGCGGTGGATGGCGTTTCGCTCCAGGTTCCCCGCGGCTCGGTCTACGCGCTCCTCGGCCGCAACGGCGCCGGTAAATCGTCGCTCGTCCGCTGCCTGCTCGGCCATCAGAAACCGCAGGCCGGCACGATCACCATGCTCGGCGAGGACGTCTGGAAGCATCGCGCGTCCCTGATGGAGCGCGTCGGCGTCGTGAGCGAAGAAGCGGACGCGCCGCCGCAGATGCGAGTCGCCGAGCTGGCCCGTTTCTGCGGCCGTCTGTATGCGCGCTGGTCGCGCGAGGCGGTCGACGCGCGGCTGGCGCGCTTCGGCATCGACACGAAGGCGCGCTTCGGGGATCTCTCGAAAGGGCAGAAGAAGCAGGTCGCCCTCGCGCTGGCTCTCGCGAGCTCCCCCGAGTTGCTGATCCTCGACGACCCGACCCTCGGCCTCGACGTCGTCGCGCGCAAGTCGCTCTTCGAAGAAGTGATCGCCGAACTCGCCGATCGCGGCATTACGGTCCTCCTCACGACGCACGATCTCCCCGGCGTCGAAGCGATCGCCGACCGCATCGCCATCCTCACCGCGGGGCGGGTGGTGCTCGAAGGAGAGCTCGACGATGTCAAGGCGCGCTTTCGCCGGATCCGCTACACGCAGCGTCCCGTGGCAGTGGAATCAGGCGCGATCGCGATGCGCGCCTGGGGAAGCAGCGGCGCCGAAGCAATCGTCAGCGATTACGACGACTCGGCGGCCGATCGCTACCAGACCGCGCATGTCGAACCGCTCTCGCTGGAAGAAATCTTCATTGCGGTGGCCGGAGGTCAATCATGAACAAAGCACTGGCGATTGCGGCGCGGGAGGTGAACGACCGCCGTTCCACGTTTGCGACGGCGGCATTGCTCGCGGTTCTTCCTTATCTGCTGGTGCTGTTGCCGAATGCGTCGCACAGTGGGCGCGCAAGCGTGATTGCGGCGGCCGGCACCTTCATCGCCGTTCTGTTCATCTTCACCCTCGCCACGATCCTCGGCGCGAGCTTCGTCGGGCGTGAACTGAGCGACAAGCGGCTCTCGTTCTACTTCGCCCGTCCCGTGCCGGAAAGCGCGATCTGGTTTGGGAAGCTCGCCGGCGGACTGGTCACCATCTTCGTGGCAAGTGCAATCATCCTCGTCCCGACGCTCCTCGGCAGCGGGTCAGAACGCCAGCAGATCGTGACCGTGCTCGGCGATTTCGCACTCGCCGCGCTGGCGCTGTTTCTCGTGAGCCACGTCGTCGCCACAATGATCCGGTCGCGGTCGATGCTGATCTTCGCGGACGTGATTGCGAGTGCAGGCGCGGGCCTGCTCGCCTATTTCCTCCGTGACGTATTGCTCCGCGGCAGCGCGATTGGACTGGTGAACACACTGCAGTGGAGCCTCGCAGCCGTGTCGCTCGCGATCGTTATCGCCGCGGGGGCGTGGCAGATCTCGCGCGGCCGGATCGACCTGCGCGCCAGTCACCGCGAGCTCTCGCGGTTTCTCTGGACCGCGACGGCGTTGATGCTCGCGGTGGTGGGAGCATTCGTGCTGTGGGTTGTTTCCGTCACGCCCGACGATCTCGATACGCGCATAGGGACCGAGCAGTTGCCGGGGACGAACTGGGTGTTGCTTGCCGGCACTGCTCGCAATCGAGGCGATTACTGCGCGGTATTCATCAAGAATGTCGCGAATGGCGCGGTGCAGCGGCTCGATCCTCAGGGTGGATGGTGGGCTGAGTTTTCGCAGCAGAACGGGCAGATGGCTGGCCGTGTGCGCGACAATGGCCAACTCGACATCGTTCATTTCAACGAGCGCGACATCGATATCCGGCCGACTGACGTGGTGGTTCCGCCCAACGCTGCTCTGGTGACGAGCGATGACGGGAACCGGATGGCTGCCATCACGCGCGAGAACGTGACTGTGCAATCGCTCCCTGACGGACGCACACTTGCGGCGGCGCGGCTTCCGATGATGAATCCGCGCGCGTTCTTCGTCACGCCGGATCGGCTCCGCATTTACGTTCGGGCGGAGAAGCGCGTCGATATTTACGAGCTCGACGTGGCGGCAAAACGCCTGACGAAAACGGGGACGTTCGCGGACACGGAGGACCTGTCGTTCAGCGTCAGCCCTGACGGCTCGCGGCTGCTGACGCGCCCCTGGGGTGTGGCAGCCCCGCCGCGTGTGCTCGATGGGAGGACGGGGGCGCTCATCGGCACATTGACCGGCACGCCCAAAGCGCATTTCGGCGCGATTCTGAGGGATGGACGCGTCGCAATCATCGACGTGCGCAACGGGAGACAGGTGTCGGTCTACAGCGCCGATCTCGTACTACAGCGACGCATTGGAGCCGGCGGAGCCGGGTACGTCTCGATGTTCCAGGAGCTCGACGGCGGCAAGATCGTGGTAGCGGGTCCGGCGAAGCAACCGAGGCGCGGGCAGCCGCCTCCCGAAAGCATGGTACAGATCATCGACGTCGATCGAGGAACGACTGTTCGTACAGAGCGCGATCTGCGCCCCGCGCTGATGGACCTCTTCGGCTATTACGACCACGACCCACGCCGAACCGTCCTGCGGAGTGGCGCCCCCCTCATCGGCGTCGACCACACCGGCAAA
>DASVUA010000804.1:0-3447 GCA_036387295.1 Thermoanaerobaculia bacterium
CCGCTCACACGCTCGCTGCAGCCGAATGTGAAGAGGGTGAGGAGGATGAGGAGGAAGAAGGTTGTCCGTTGTCCGTGGCCCGTTGCCCGGGCGTTGTCGCCTGAGCGATTCGGCCCGGGCAACGGGCCACGGGCAACGGGCGACGCCACAAGCCGCCGCAAAAACAAAAACCGCGGCACATGGCCGCGGTTGAAACAGGAGCGAAGAGGGCGCTCAGGCGTCGGCGCCGTCTTCATCGTCGAGATCGTTCGTGATGCCGAGGCGATTGCAGGCCGCGGAGTACATCTGCTTCGAAGCATTGATCGCCGACTGCAGTTCTGCAATCCGGTCTTTGACCTTCGCCAGCTCCTCTTCGATCTGATCCTTGAGATCGCCGATCTCTTCTTTCGTCACCTGAAGCGTGGTCTCGTAAAACTTGCGCTGCTGATCGGTTAAAACCGGCATGTAGATCCTCCAGATGTTCTCAGGCGTCGTGGTGAGTCGTCAGACGCGTCAGCCGCGAAGCAACTCGACGAGCGACGGCCAGATCATAGCTTGAACTCGACAGGCACCGTGATCCACGCCTTGACCTTCACGCCGTCTTTGGTGCCGGGCGCGAAGCTCGAGCGGCGCATGGCCGCGGCGGCGGCTTCGTTGAGCGCGGGAGCGCGGCTGATGCCGCGGACGATGCGGACTTCGAGAACGCTGCCGGTCTCGGAGACCAGCACGTTCGTGATCACGGTTCCTTCGACCTTCTGCGCGCGCGCCATGGCGGGATACGGAACCTGGCCGCGGCGAAGGAGGCGCGGATTCGAGAGTCCGTCCGTGCCTGGTGCGACGAGGTCTCCCGCGCGCGCCGTCTGCTGCGCGACCGCGGGCTGCTGCGGCGCCGGCGTCGGGCGCGTTTCAGCGACTTCAGGCTGGCGCGCCGGTTCCTGCGTCACAGGCGCGGGCGTGGGAGCGGCGGGCTGTTGCTGCTGCGGTTGCGGCACGGCAGGGGCGGGCGTCTGCTGCGCCACCTGCTGCGGCGTCGGCGTCGGAACCGCGGGGCGAGGGGCAGGAACGGCGGCCGGGACCGCGGCCGCGGGGGCGCCGGGCTGTTGCTGCTGGGCACGCGCCAGCGCCTCGAGACGAGCGCGCTCGGCAGCGATGCGCTTCTGCACTTCGGCATCGACGAGCGACGGATCGATCGACCCGGTCGTGGCGGTGAGCGGAACGGTGTCGGCCGGAACGCCGGCCGCGCTCGTCGTGAGCTGGCTCGGCGCGACCGTCGACGTCGCAGCGGCGACGGTGGAGGTTGCGGGGGCGGGCTGTGCGGCGTTGGCCGACGGCTTCCGCGTCATCACGAATGCGGCAGCGCCGAGGGCGGCGACGAGAAGACCGGCCGCGATGAGGCCGGCTTTCGACTTCCCTCCCCCCTGCTCCGGAACGTCGCCATACGGAACCGTCACATCGGCGGCCGGAGCGCCGGCGATGACCGGCGGCATGACGGCGGCCGCAGCCGCGGGGGCGCCAAACGCGGCGGCCGGAACGACGACCGGCGCGAAACCAGGCGACGGAGAGACGGTCGGCTCGTCGGCGAACGGCTCGGGCTCCGCGGCCTGAGGCTCGTCGGTCGAGAGGCGATGCATGTAGATGGCGAGGTCGGCGCTGGTCGGCGTGGGACGGAAGCTGTAGAGAACCGCGTCGAGCTCGCGCGCCATCTCACCGGCCGTCTGATAGCGATTGGCCGGATCTTTCTGCAACGCCTTCAGCACGATCTTGTCGATCTCGGGCGTCACTTCGTCGTTGTAGAGCGACGGCGGCTGCACCTGCGCCTCGCGGACCTGTTCGAGAATCGAGATCTCGTTGTCGCCGGTGAAGAGCTTGCGGCCGGTGAGCATTTCGAACAGCACGGTCGCGAGCGCGAAGACATCGGAGCGGCGGTCGATGTTGCGGCCCCACGCCTGCTCCGGCGCCATGTACTGCAGTTTTCCTTTGAGCGCGCCCGCCTGCGTGTGTGAAGCCTTCGACGCGGCTTTCGCGATGCCGAAGTCGCAGAGCTTGATGTCGCCTTCCTGCGAGATGAGCACGTTCTGCGGCGAGACGTCGCGGTGGACGAGCCCCATCTCCTTGTCTTCGAAATCGCGCTTGCGATGCGCGTAATCGAGAGCCGAGGCGATCTTGGAGGCGATGAAGAGCGCGAGCTCGACGTTCAGCGGATTGTCGCGCTCCTGCCCCTGACGGAGGATGGTCTTCAGATCGAAGCCATCGATGTACTCCATCGCGATGTAGTACGACGCCTGGATCTTTCCGAGGTCGTAGATATGGATGATGTTGTTGTGATTGAGCTGCGCCGCCAGCTTGGCCTCATCGACGAACATCTCGATGAAGTCCTGATTGTCGGAAAGGTGCGGAAGGATCTTCTTGATCGCGACGATCTTCTGAAAGCCTTCCACGCCGCGCATACGCGCCTTCCACACTTCCGCCATTCCGCCGGTGGCGATTTTTTCGACGAGTACGTACTGGCCGAACTTCGTGCCGTCGAGCGGCTCGTCTTCTTCGACTTTGACCGGCTCCGGCGCGGGCGTGAACACCGGTTGCGCGACCGGCACGCGGTCCGGGACGTATGCGCTCATCTTTTCGGTGATGAATCGCGGCGAAGCGGGCTGCGGGGCGGCGGCCGGCGGCGGTGCCGGGGCGGCTGCGGGAGGGGCGGAGACGACAGGGGCGGGTTTCGGCGCGGGGGCAGCGACGGGAGGCGGCGGAACCGGGACGTTGCCTCCGCTGGTCATGCGCGCGGTTTTCTCGAGGCCGGAGAGCGTGTCCTGAAAGCGTTTGTCGAGCTCGCCCGGCGAAGTGCGCGGTTTGACCGGCTGCGCGGCGGCCGGCGCGGCGTCCTTGCGGCGCGGCACGTTCATGCCGGCGAGCGTGTCGGCCAGCATTTTGTCGACGTCGCTGGTCGCCCGCGAGGCGGTCGTTTTCCTGACCGGCTTGTCATCGACGAGATCGCCGAAGATTTCGTTCGACGTGAACTGTGCCGAAGCGGTCTCGCCTTTGACGCCGAGCATCTGCTGCACTTTGCCGAGGAACTCGGTCTCGGAGTACGGCTTCGGCAGGATGTCGGATGCGCCGACGCGCTGCGCATCGGCTTTCGGGCTCTTCCCGTTGTAGCCCGACACGGTCAGCAGGATCGGTGTGTCGTGCAGAGGCTTGCGTCCGCGGATGGCGCGAATGAGGTCGGTGGTGCTGATTTTCGGAACGACGGACGAGAGGACGATGAGGCGCGGCTGATCGCCTTCCAGCGCCTTCATCGCTTCCTCGCCGTCGCGGGCGAACGTCATGGTGAAAGGCTGGCCAGCCAGGGCCTGCCGGACGCGGTCGGTGTAGCGAGGCTCGTACTCGACAACGAGAATGTTTTCAGACATGTACGTAAGGGCCCATGTTGGTTGTGGGGGTTGAGAGTGGGTGATTTTGGCACAACACGTT
>DASVUA010000805.1:0-2694 GCA_036387295.1 Thermoanaerobaculia bacterium
GTCTCAGGTCTCCGGCATCTCGTACGCTGGCCGAGCCGAGGGCGCCGAGGTGCCGGTCAGGGCGGCCATGATGCGTTCTACGTGAATGTGGCTGGTTTCGATGAATGCCTTCACTCCGCTGGCCTGCGTGCCCGCGACTGCTGTTCCGGCGACGTAGATTCCGGGGACGTTCGTCTCCATGGTCCGTTCGTCGAAGCGGGGCCTGCGGTGCGGCCCGTCGAGCGTGATGCCTGCCTCGTCGAACAGCGTGGAATCCTGTTCGTACCCGGTGAGCAGCAGGACGGCGTCGGCTTCGATCCGCTGTTCGGCCGGCCCGAGGATCACCGCGTCGGAACGGATCTCGCGGATCGACGTCGCGGGAAGGAACGTGATGCGCTCGTCGCGGATCAGTCCTCGCAGCTCGGGGTAGAGCCAGAACTTGATGTGATCGGCGTCGAGCTCGGCGCGGCGATACGAAAGCGTGACCTCGGCGCCGACGCGTACGCAGCGAATCGCCGCTTCGACTGCCGAGTTCCGGCCGCCGACGATCAGGACGCGCCGCCGAAAGTAGGTGTGCGGATCGGCAAAGTAGTGGCTGACGTGCGGGAGGTCTTCGCCCGGTACGCCGAGAAGCCGCGGACGGTGCATGTCGCCGATGGCGAGGACGACCTTGTTCGCGATCCGCTCGCGGCCGCCGCGCCGGCCGTGCGTCGTGACGGCGAACGCGCCATCGTCGCGGCGCACGATCGACGTCACGCGCTCGTACGTCTCGATCGCCAGATCGAACTGCAGCACGACCGCGCGCACGTAGGCGAGGTACTCCTCACGCGTCGCTTTGCTCTGGTCGAGCGTCTGCAGCGGCACTCCGGCGATCGCAATCCGCTCCGGCGAAGAGAAGAAATGGGTTTGCGGCGCGTACCAGGAGATCGTCGAGCCGATCTGTCCGGCATCGACGTGCGCGTACGAGATCGCTGCGCGCTTCAGCGCCACGGCCAGCTCGATTCCGATCGGCCCCGCGCCGACCACGAGCACCTCGCAACGTGCGGCAGTCACAGCATCGACTGTATCGCACCCCGCCTTCCTCCGATCGGATGCGACGTGCGAACGCTCGTGGACGACAATGAGCGTCGACATGACCGACCACGTGCGGGGGATGGAGATTCCGGAGCGGCTGCGCGAGCCTTTGCGCCGTGCGCTCACGGGCCAGGATTTCCCGTGGCCTGAGCGGCTCGATGCTGCGGAGATCGAGGCGCTGGTGGCGCATGGCGTCGCACCGCTCGCGTATGCGGCGGTGCATGTGCCGGCGCTGCGTGAAGAAGCGCTGCGCGCCGCGGCCGCCGAATCGTTGCGGCTCCTCGACCTCCGCAACGTGCTGGCAGTGCTCCCTCCCGCGATCATCCTCAAAGGCACCGCGCTCGCCTACGACCTCTACGCCGCGCCCGAGCTGCGGCCGCGCAGCGATACGGATCTCCTCATCGCGGCCGCGTCCCTCGGCGCGACGCGCGGGGCATTTCTGCGGCTCGGCTACTCCGAACGGCTGACCAGTGGAGACGAGCACGGCGTGCGGCAGACTGCCTTCTCGCGCGTCGACATGTACGGCATCGAGCATGTGTACGACGTCCATTGGGCCGTCGCGAATTCGGCCGTATTCGCCGGCATGCTCCGCTTCGAAGAGCTCGAGCCGATCCCGCTGCCGCAGATCGGCGCCGGTGCGTACACGATGCGCGATGCGGAAGCGCTGCTCCTCGCCTGCGTGCATCGCGTCGCACATCATCAGGACAGCGAAAAGCTGATCTGGCTCGTCGACATCGATCTGCTTCGGGCGCGCATGCCGCGCGAAGAGCACCGCCGCTTCTGGCAGCTCGCCGCGAGGAGGCGCGTGGTGCACGTCTGCATGCACTCGATCGCGACGACCGACGCGTGGCTCGGCCGCGCGCCGTCTCACGAGGCGCGCGAATTCATCGAGGTGCCGGAGGACGAGCCGTCGCGCGTCTTCCTCGATCGCGACATCCGTTACGGTGCGCTCACCTTTGCCGATCTGCGCGCGCTGCCGTGGCCCGCGCGCCTGCAGCGTCTGCGGCAGCTCGCATTCCCGCCGCGCGCATTCATGGAAGAGAGCTTCGCGACGCGCAATCGCGTTGCGCTGCCGTGGCTGTACCTGTATCGCGGATTGCGAGGAGTGGTGCGGCTTTTCGCGCGCGCCGGCACGCGATGAGCGGCTGGGCGGGGATGATTCGCTTCGACGGCGCGCCGCTCGACCGCGCGTTGTTCGACGCGATGACCGAATCGCTGCGGTTTCGCGGACCCGACCGCACCGGCACGTGGATCGGCGAGCGGGCCGCGTTCGCGCACACGCTGCTCGCCACGACGCCCGAGGGAGTCGATGAACGGCAACCGGTCGTGAAGCGCGACGTCGTCTTCACTGGCGACCTGCGCATCGACGCGCGGCCAGTCACGACCCTCACCGATCCCGAGCTCGCGCTCGATGCGTATCTCGAGGAAGGCGACGCATTCGTGGAGCGGCTCATCGGCGATTTTTCGTTCGCCGTATGGGACGACCGGCGGCGCCGGCTGCTGCTGGTGCGCGACCGCTTTGCGCGGCGGGCGCTGTTCGTCGCGCGGCACGAAGGGGCGTTGCTCGTCACGAACAACCTGCCGACGCTGCTCGCGGTTCCGCGGCTCGCCGACGCGCTGGACGAGCGTGCCGTTGCCGAC
>DASVUA010000806.1:0-4808 GCA_036387295.1 Thermoanaerobaculia bacterium
CGTATTTCGCGATCGCGTTCAGCGCGTCTGCATCGTTCGGCTCGCGCTGCAGCACGAGATCCCACGCGCCGAGCGCCTGCGCGACGTCGCCCGCGGCGAGACTCGCGCGTGCGACTTTGCGCGCGGCCACCACGTTCTGCGGATCGAGCGTGACGACCTGCCGCGCCGCCGCCAGCGCGTCTGCTTCCTTTCCGGAGGAGGTGAAGACCTCCATCGCCAGGAGGTGCGCCGGCAGGAAACGCGGATCGGCCGCGATGGCGGTCCGGATCGCACCGTCGGCACGCAGGAGGTCGTTGCGCGAGCGCGCGAGCGCCGCGTCGGCGAACGCGTTGAGCGCCTCCGGCGCCGCATCGGCGCGCGGCTCCGCGCGCGTCTCGCTCACGGCCGCCTGCACGAATGCGCGAATGCCGCTCGCCGCATCGGGCAACGGCGTTGCGCCTTTGCTCGTCACGAGCTCCGGCCCCGCCGCACCGGCACGCACGCTCGCGGTGAGCGACGCCGCATCCGTGGCGGCTGCGTCGACGACGCGCAACTCGGGATAGGTGCGGAGAATCTCTGCAACCGCGGCGCGAATCGCCTCGGCGCGCTCGGTCACGACCGGATCGGCAACCTGCACCGCGACCGGTGCGATGAAGACGGCACGCGGATTCGCTGCCGTCGGCCGCAGGTTCACGCGCGCCGCCGTCTGCGTAACTTCCGCACTCTCCGCGCCGCGCCGCATCGACATCACGCCCACTCCCGCGAGCGCGAGCACCGCCAGCACGGCGCCGAGAATCGTGAACTGCCGCCTGCGCCGCGCCGCAGACGCGATCATCAAGTCGGCTTCCGCGGCCGCTGCCGCTTCCGCTTCGAGCTCGAGCGTCGTCGGCTCGAGCGAGAGGTCGGCAGTGTTCGGCGCCGGCTCGGGCGCGACGATCGTGAAGAGCTTCACGCCTGCACGCGCGCCGGCATCACGCAGCCGCACGTTGCCTCGTCCTTCTTTCACGAACTCCTCGGTGATGAAGAGCGTGTTCGGCGGCAGCTCCGCAATGGTCGCCGCCGCCTTTTCGAGCGCCGCACCGGCGGGCGCGCCGTCGCGCAGCTCGAGATCGCCGGCATGCAGCAGCATCCGAACCGCGAGCGGGTCGCCTTCTTTGTGCAGCAGCGCGAGATCGAACTCCACCTTCCGTCCCACTTCCAGCGCGCTGTCGACGGACGGCAACTCCGCCACGAGCCGCGAGGCGAGCGGGTCGATCACCTTTCCGTCGAAGAGATACACCGCTTCGCCGAGAATCTGCTGCATCCGCGCGGTGCCCTTCGACGAGGTCTCGTCGTCGCGCACCGTTTCGTCGTTCGCGACCTCGCCGATGAAAAGAATCGAGCGGCGATGCTCGGAGATCGAAGCGGCCGGAGCGGCGATCCTCTTCTCGAGCTGCGCGACGTACTGAATCACCTCCGGCTCGATCCGCTCGATGGCCTCGGTGACGGCTTTCGCATCCTTGAAGCGGCTGAATGGATCCTTGAAAAGGCAGCCGCCGAGCAGGCGCATCGCACCGTTGTCGAGCTGCGGATTCGCCGCTTTCGGCGACGCCGGATTTCCCTCCACGACCGCACGTGCAACATCCACCGCCGTCGCGCCGATGAACGGCTGCCGCCCGGTCGCCATCTCGTACAACACGCTCCCCAGCGAGAAGACGTCGGTCTTTTCGTCGATGGCCTGCGACGCGATCTGTTCCGGCGCCATGTACGCGACGGCGCGGGCGTCGGTGCCTTTCTGTTGATAGACGCTCGACGTCCGTTCGCGGCGCAGCATGTTGCCGAGGTTCAAACCGCCGAGCTTCACCTGGCCGCCGTTCGTGACGAGCACCGAATCGCCCGCGATGTTGCCGTGCAGGAGACCTTTGACGTGCAGGTACTTCACGACCGTGGCGAGTTGATAGGCCACGCGAAAGAACTCCGTGCGCTCGAGCGGCGCGCCTGCGACTTTGCGCGAGACCGGCTGCGCGTCGACGGCGTCCATGATCATCAGAAGGTTGTCGCCGACCGGAACGATCTCGAGAATCGGGACGAGAAAGGCGTGATACAGCGCGGCCGAGATGCGGACCTCGCGCACGAGCGCGTCGCGCTTGGCGGGGTCTTTCGGCAGCTGTTTGGTGAGCAGCTTGATCGCGATGCGTTTGCCGGTCCGCGTGTCTTCGCCGAGCCACACCGCGCCGCCGAGGCGCTCGCCGATGACGTAGGGACCGAGGGGCGGATTCGACGACATGCGCCGGATTATAGGCGCGCGTACGCGGCGCCGATTCGGAGTGATGGGCGGCCGCGCACGTTCGCCGCGATCAGGAGATGTGGAGCAATTCGGCGCCCGATTCGACGGTCTGCCCCGGCTCGACGAAAAGCTCGTCGACCGTACCGTCGGCGGGCGCCTGAATCTCGTTCTCCATCTTCATCGCTTCGAGGATGAGCAGCCCTGCGCCTTTGCGAACGACGTCGCCTTTCGCGACGAGCACGCGCACGACGCGGCCCGGCATCATCGCCTTCACCACGCCGCCGCTCCCCATTTCGTCCTCGCGGCGACGCCGTTTCGCGGCGAGCGGATCGATCACCTCCACGGTGACGGTCGAGCCGCCAAGAGAGATCTCGTGCGTGTTCCCCTCGCGGTGATGCGCGATGGCGAACTGCGTTCCGTCGTCGAGCCGCAGCGACCGCATGAACGGGCCGACGCTGACGAGGTCCGCCTCGAGCCACCGCTCGCCGACGCGCACGCGGTAGCCGCTTCCGTGGCGGTGGACTTCCACCTCGATTTCATTGCCGTTTTCGCGAGCGATGAACTTCACGAGCGCATCCCCTCCACCCGTGCGGCAGCGCGCCAGCGCGACGCGCTGTCTTCCGGCAGCTTCACGTTCTGCGACTCTTCGAACGCGAGAATCGCGGCCGCCGCGATCGCGGCGTCGACGTGATGCTCGGACGCGGGACGCTGCGCGAAATCGAGCTGCGGCAGGATGCGGTCGATGTAGCCGGTGTCGAAGTTCGCGCTGATGAAATCGGGATTGTTCATGATGAACGTGAAGAACGGGATCGTCGTCATGATCCCTTCGACGCGGTACTCCGCGAGGGCGCGCCGCATGCGCGCGATCGCTTCGTCGCGCGTCGCGCCATGCACGATCAGCTTCGAGAGCATCGGGTCGTAGAACACCGGCACCGTGTAGCCGGCGTAAACGCCCTGGTCGTTGCGCACGCCGGGCCCCTGCGGAAGACTGATGTGCCGGATGAGGCCGGGCGACGGCGCGAACTTGCGCGCCGGATCTTCCGCGTAGATGCGGCACTCGATGGCGTGGCCGAGCGGCTTCAGCTCTTCCTGCGTGAACGAGAGCTTCTCGCCCTGCGCGATGCGCAACTGCTCTTTCACCAGATCGACGCCCCAGACCATTTCGGTCACCGGGTGCTCGACCTGGAGGCGCGTGTTCATTTCGAGAAAGTAGAACTCGCGATCGGGCCCCATGAGGCATTCGATGGTGCCCGTGGAGTAATAGTTCACCGCCGCCGCCGCTTTGACGGCCATCGCGCCGAGACGCGCGCGAAGCTCCTCATCGACCACAGGCGACGGGCACTCTTCGACCACCTTCTGATGACGGCGCTGCAGCGTGCATTCGCGCTCGCCGACATAGACGATGTTGCCGTGCTGATCGCCGACCACCTGCACTTCGATGTGGCGCGGAGAGGTGATGAATTTTTCGGCGTAGACCGACGCGTCGCCGAAGAACGATTCGGCTTCGCTGGTGACGCGCTCGAACGACTGGCGAAGATCTTCTTCGCGCTCGACGAGACGCATCCCTTTGCCGCCGCCGCCGGCGCTCGCCTTGATCATGATCGGAAAGCCCGACTCTCTGGCGAATGCTTCGATTTCGTCGAACGACTTCACCGGCTCGGTGAGCCCCGGCACTACCGGAACGCCGGCCGCTTTCATCCGCTGGCGGCTTTCCGTCTTCGAGCCCATGGCGTCGATCGATTCGGGTGAAGGTCCGATGAACAGCAGTCCCGCGTCGCGGCAGGCGCGCGCGAAACCGGCGTTCTCGGCGAGGAAGCCGTAGCCGGGATGGACCGCCTCGGCGCCGCTTTTCTTCGCGGCTTCGAGGATACGGTCGATGCGGAGGTAGCTCTCGCGCGACGGTGCGGCACCGATCGGCATCGCCTCATCGGCGGATGCGACGTGCAGCGCGGAGCGGTCGGGTTCGGAGTAGACAGCGACAGTCGGGTAGCCCATCTCGCGACAGGCGCGAATGACGCGCACGGCGATCTCGCCGCGATTCGCGATCAGCACTTTCATGGCCGCCGCGCATTGTAGCCGCATCGCTGATAGCATTCGCCGCCATGACGAACGAAGCGTTACAGCAGCAGCGCATGCACATTCTTTCGGGCGTAGTGACGGCGCTGCTCGAAGACCTCAAGAGCGGCAACGGTGACAAAGACCGCCGCCGCCAGGTCGAAGAGTGGATGCGGACGCTGGCCGAAAAATACCCCGAGTTCCGCATCGAAGCAGGCCTGCGCGACTATTACCTCGCCGAAGCAGAACGCCTCAGCGCCGACTTCGGCAAAGCGACCGAGCTCACCGAAAAACTCTCCCTCGGCCGAAGCATCGAATCCTTTCTCGACCGCGCCGCCGAATACGACCGCAGAATCAGCGAGCGCTGAATCCGATGCGTAGAGCATCGCCCCCTCCGTCATCCTGAGCCGCGTAGAAGGCGAAGGATCTCGGCGGTGACGACAGAACCCACAGGCGCCGGCCGTCGCATTGAGATCCTTCGCTACGCTCAGTGGAGCGGCGGGCTCTT
>DASVUA010000807.1:0-3623 GCA_036387295.1 Thermoanaerobaculia bacterium
CGCGCGGATCTGATCGATGCGGCGGCACGGCGCCTCGGGATTCTTGCGACCAGCGCCGCGGTCGCGGCTCGCGTCGGCACCGTGCTCGACGCGGAGCTGAGCCGCGGAGCACTGGCCAGCGAGGGCGATGTGATTCGCGCCGCCACAAAAAATTGAGGCTGGTGTCTCTCCTTCCAACCCCCAGTTCCTCCGAGGAACTCCAAAGGAGCCCTATGTCACGACGCTTTGCCGCGGTCGCTTTTCTCGTTGTGTCTCCGTTTCTCCACGGTCAGTCGCGCGGCAAAGTCGACTGGATCTTCCTGGTCGACACGTCCGCCTCGATGCGCGGCGTCGGCGGGACGCAGAATATTTTTCCCGACGTCCAGGAGAGCCTGAAAACGTTCGTGCGCGAGGCGAGCGAGGGCGATTCGGTGAGCGTGCTGACGTTCGACCGCGACGTGCGCTCGCAGCGGCGTCGCGATCTGCGGAGTGAAGCCGACCGTGACGCGCTCTACTCCACGATCGAGAACCTCGAAGCCACGGGCGACCGCACGCACCTCGGCCTGGCGATCGCCGAGGGGCTGGAGCGCGCCGCATCGGTACGTGCGCCGAATCGTTCTCGCGCGGTCGTGCTCTTCACCGACGGCAAAGAAGACGTGCGCGGCATTCGCAATCCGGTCTCGATTCCGTCCACCGTGCGACTCGCCGGCGACTCACACGTCTTCTTCGTCTCGATGGGAGAGCACGAGCCGCAGCTCGATCAGTTCCCCAACGCGACGGTACTGAAGGCGCCGACACCCGAGGCGATTCGCGGCGTCGCCGATCAGATTCGAGAGCGATTGAAGCCGCCCCCAGCGCCGAAACCGGCGGTCATCACCATTGCGCCGCAGACGCTCGACCTCGGTCAGCTCGAGCTTGGATCGACGGTCGAGCGCGAACTGACGATCACGTCCGACAAACCGGCGAAGGTCGCGATTCGCATCGAAGCGCCGGTGGGCGTCACCGCGGCGCCGATCGGCGACGTCGCTACACCGGCCACCATCAAATTGCGATTGATGGTCGCCGACGACGCGGCGCCGGGCGAGAAACAGATCGCGATTCAGGCCGGCAACGCGAACGCCGCGGCCAAGCTGCAGGTGCTCGAGGCGTCGCTCGCCGCGCGGCTCGCGAAATGGCTGATCGCGCTCGCGCTGCTCATCGCCGCCGCGATCGCATTTCTGCGCTTTCGTAAGGCGCAGAACCGGCTCGAGGGAGAGCTCGAGATCGTGCAGCCGCACGTCGCGCCCGATGCCGCGTTCGTCGGATTGCCGCGTCTGAAAACGGACGCGGTTGCGCTCAGCGCGATCGTGCCGGCGGACGTCCTCGCCGGAAGCGACGCGCGTCTCTTCGTCCGCCGCAGCCGCGGCGAGAAAAAAGTCGTCATCGCCGCGCAGGACGGGCCAATGCGCGTGAACGACGTCGAGACACCGGTCAGTGAGCTCTACGACGCCGATCTCATTCAGATCGGCGACGCCAAATTGCGTTTCAACCGGGCCGGCTATGTCCGCGCTTCGTCGACAGGGGAGGAACTGTGAAGAACAACGTCGTTTTTCGTCCGACGGTCGTGATCGGACTTGGCGGTACCGGCTACAAGACTCTGCTCAAACTGAAGAAGCGTTTCGTCGACGTCTACGGCTCGGTGCCGCCGATCGTGAAGTTCCTCTCGATCGACACGACCGAAAACGCCGAGGGGACGACGCGCGGCGGCGAGGCCTCGCACGAGGCGCAGCTCGATCACAACGACACGTACGTGCTGCAGGTCGGCAATCCGGCCGGCCTCGTGAACGGCACGAACCCGCACATCGACGAATGGTGGCCGCAGGAGATTCCGACGCAGTCGATCATCGCCGGCGCCGGTCAGGTGCGTGCGCGTGGCCGTCTCGCGCTGTTCGCGCGCGCGGCCGAGGTGTACTCGCGCATTCGTCATGCGGTGCATGAAGTGCGCGACATCCGCAATCAGAAGCAGATGTACGCCGAGCAGTTCCAGGTCTCCGACCGGGCCGGCGTCGAAGTGCACATCGTCGGCAGCGTGGCGGGCGGCACCGGCAGCGGCACGTTCCTTGACGTCGCGTTCATGGCGCGGGACGTGATCGGCAGCGACGAGCAGTCGAACTTCACCGGCGTGCTGCTGCTCCCCGGCATCTTCACCCGCATGGCCGGCGTGGCGATGGTGAAGCCGAACGCGTACGGCGCGCTGAAAGAAATCGAATACCTCTCCACGATGAAAGGGAGCTTCACGGTCGACTACGGCTTCCGCCGCGTCGACGTCACCCGTCCGCCGTTCGATGTCGTCTACCTCGTCGACAGCATCAACGAGCAGGGGCGCGTGATCATGGAGCAGAACGATCTGCACGACCTCATCGCCGACGGTATGTACGTGCAGATCGGCTCGCAGATCGGCGTCGACAACGCGAACGCGGTCGACAATATCAAGACGCAGATCGCCACGGCCCCGCGTGTGAAGGGACGCTCGCCGCAGTACTGCAGCTTCGGCGTCGCATCGCTGACGATGCCGAGCTTCGACGCGCTGATGTACGAGGACGCGAAACGCCTCGTGAACGACGACCTGCTCAACGGCACCGTCGCCGACGCGGAAGTCGAAGAGGAGGTGCAGCGCTTCCTCGACGCGCAGCGTCTGCGCGAGGACGAAGCGGATCAGGTGATCGAGTTTCTCAGCCAGCGCGAAGGGGGCGGGCAGTTGCGCGTTCCGATGCCGCTCACGCAGCTCGTCTTCGACAACAAGGCGCTCGCGGCGATCAAGAATCTGCACACCACGCATCGCTCGCGTGCGGAGCGGCAGATCGCGCAGACGATCGCCGCGAACTTCGAGACGCTGCGCGACCAGTCCGTCGCCGCGATCAACACGGTGTGGGAATCGGCGGTCAACCGCAGCAACGGCTTCACGCGCGCGGAGCGCTTCTTCGAGAAGCTGCAGGCGAAGCTCGAGGCCTACCAGAACATGATGGACGGCGAGGCGAAGGACGAGCGGACGAAGTTGAAGGCGCTCAACTTCAAGCCGGCCGAGGATCAGATCACCGAGGCCGCGAGCGCGTTTCTGCGCCGCGAAGCGCGAGTCAAAACCGCGTGCGAGGTGTACGGCGGCATGGCCGACCGCGAGACCGAGCTGACGATTCGCGTCGCGCGTCTGGAGAAAGCGGCCGAGCTCTATTCGACGCTGCACGCGCACACGCAGGCGATCCTCGACTCGTGCTACCGCATCCGCGAGAACCTCAGCGCCGCGCGCAAGCACTTCGAGCAGCAGTACCTCGTTGCGGCGAATCCGCGCGGCGCATCGCGTCTCTTCGAACAGACCGTCCCCTTCGATCCCGGCCCGCAGCGGCCGCAGGTCACGGGCGCCGATTTCGTGAAGTGGTACTCCGATCATCACGGCGCGTCGCTGTCGCAGTGGGCGCGTCTGCGCGCCGATGAAGTGCGCGCAGACATCCAGCAGTTCGTCGAAACGTGCTACGAGCCGCTGACGTCGCTGACGATGGACGACATCCTGCGCCGCACGTCACCGGAGGTGGTGTCGCAGCAGCTCAAGCGCCTCGACAATCTCGCGGTGCCGCTGTGGCGCTACGACGTCGGCAAGATCCCGGTCGTCA
>DASVUA010000808.1:0-4970 GCA_036387295.1 Thermoanaerobaculia bacterium
GCGCGATTTCTCGATGCCGCCGGCGCGGACGCGGCCGAGCAGCGCATTGCGATAGTGCTCGCGCAGTTCTTCGTATTGCGTGCGCTGCTTTCCTTCCAGCTCGCAATACAGCGTCTGCTCGGTACGCTCGGGCAATTCCGGTGCAACCTGACTTTTCGTACGCCGCAGGATCAGTGGCCGCAATGCGCGCGCGAGCGCATCGCGTCGCTCGGGCGGCGTCGTCTTCGAGGCGAACGTACGGCTGAACGACCGCGCCGATCCCAAAAGGCCGGGATTGAGAAATTCGAACAGGCTCCAGAGCTCGCCCAGGTGATTTTCGATCGGCGTGCCGCTCAATGCGAGGCGGTGATTCGCGCGCAGCAGGCGCGTGGCCTTGGCCACCTGACTGGTCGCGTTCTTGATTGCCTGCGCTTCGTCGAGAATCACGTATTCGAACTCGGTCTCGGCGAACGTCGTCACGTCGAGCCGCATGGTGGCGTACGTGGTCAGGACTACGTCATAGTTCGTCAATACATTCGAGCCGCGATCAGTGCCGTGATGCTCGAGCACGCGTAATTGCGGCGCAAAGCGTCTCGCCTCGGCTGCCCAGTTGAACAGCAGCGAGCGCGGCGCGACGACCAGCGACGGACGCGTCATGCCGCCGGCTCGCAATTCTTCGAGCATCGCGAGCGTCTGGACCGTTTTTCCCAGTCCCATGTCGTCGGCCAGACAACCGCCCAGGCCCGTATTGCGCAGGAAATATATCCATCCGAGCCCCGCGCGTTGATACGGCCTCAATTCGGCAGCGAGCGTGGCAGGCTCCTGCCGCGGCTCCGGCGACGCGCCGGCAATCCGTTCGCGCAGGTCGGTGAACGCCTGATCCGCGGTTCGCGTTCGCGACTGAAGCAGCGCGTCGATCAGCAGCGCCTGAGCGGGACGGAAACGGAGTGCATCGCCTTCGCGTTTCCCGAGCTCGAGCACCGGCGCCAGCGACTCCGCCCACGACAGCGGCACAATGCCGTACGAGCCATCGGAAAGCCGCAGGAGCGAACGTTTCGCATCGGCCGCGGCGAGCAATTCGGGGAACGCGAGCCGCACCTCGCCGAACGCGGCACTGACATTGAGATCGAACCAGTCGATCCCGCTCGAAACGTCGATTTCCAGATCGTCCGCCACACGGACAGGGGCGGAGTCGATCTCGAGCAGCCACCCTTCTGCATTGAGTTTCTGCGCGAGCTCTTCCAGTTGCGCGAGGCGAATGCGATAACCGTCGGACCCGGCGATCGCACCGAGCGACGCGAGGCGCGCGCGATGCGTGTCTTCCATTGCACGATTGCGGCGAATGAGCTTGCGCCCGGCGGTGGTCTGTAATTCAGCAGAGCGGCTCGATACGCGCCATTCGTCGTAAATGAACAGCAGTTCGGCGTGCAGCTCCGCGCTCCAGGCGTCGTGCTGCAATGAGAGGAGCGGCCGCGGGTTTGCGTCGATGACGGTCCACCCGAGCTCCTCCGGCAATTCGATGTTTGCGATCGGTGCGCGGACCAGCGCCTGGCGAAAGCGCTCCGCATCCGCATGCGGGATCTCGATCGGCCCATTGACGCGCAATGCATGCAGCCACGCGTCGCGTCCGCCGTCATCGAAGCGGCTCACGATGCCGTCGGTGAATACGAAGCCGGAAATGATCGAGTCGACGCGCTCGAACGGCAGCGTTTCGCCTTCGCGCGCGATCGAGCCGACGATGCGGTATCGCGCTTCCGCCGGGTCATTGACGACGGCGATCCGGAGCGTCCACGGCGGCCCGTCGTCCCAGCTGATGGTGCGCGGATCGCCGGCGTCGTCCATGACGCAGAGTTTTCCCGCCCGTGCGAGCCGTTCGATCCACCACGGCGCGGTTGCCGGCGGAACGCTGATCGTTGCTTCCAGCGTGTGGCCCCAGGCGCGTTGATGCAGGAGAGCAATGGTGTCGCGATCGAAATCGGGGAGCGCGTGTAATTGATCCGGCGTGATGGCGATCGATTTCCATCGCCCCCAGTCGCCGTTCTTGCGGCGCGCGCGGCCGAGGGGTTGGATCGTGAGCGGATGCGCACGGGGGAAACCGAAGATCGCGTAGACGATCTCCTCAGGGATCTGCTGCGGAGTCGCGCGCGCGGCCGGCAGCGGCTCGGGACGCAAGGCTTCGAGAAAGCGTTGCCAGCGCGGCCGCGTATCGCTGCGCGGAAACGGGGCGATCGGACCGGCCGTGAACACGTACCCGGGGGCCGACAGCGACAACTCGCGCTCCGGCAGCAGCTGACGCGCGCTCGCGGCGCGGATCGCGGCCCAGATGTGTTTGCACTCGTCACCGTGCTGTTCGAACCAAGGGCAGCTGCAATCGGCGGTGAGCTGATCGTCCTCGACCTGCAGTTCGACGAAGTAGAGGCGGCTGCCCTGGACGTCGGCCTCGATCAGTCCGCTGGCCACCGGCTCGATGCGCCGCACGCGGCCTTGCGCGAAGTAATCATCGCCGCGCGCGATGTTTCCGCGCGAGATGTGCTTCCGTAGAGCTGTTTCGGCGAGCACGGCACGGGAAACGGAGAGTGCCCGGTCGCGATTCCGATGAGGTCCCGGTCAAACGAAAACGGCGGCCTTTCGGCCGCCGTGAATCAATTGCGATCTGGTGGAGCTGAACGGGATCGAACCGATGACCTCCTGAATGCCATTCAGGCGCTCTCCCAACTGAGCTACAGCCCCACGTGGTCTGCGCTAACGCGTCCTGATGGGGTAAATTCCATGGCCGGACGGCGAGCGCGGCGCATTCTACGGCACTGCGTTAGGATGTCGCAATGAAAAGTCCGAAGGTCGGCAAGCAGCGGTCTGCCAGCGGCGCATTCTCCCTGTCGCGCGCGCTTCCGAAGCTGCGGATGCCGGGCTCGGTGCCGGTCGGCGGGGCGGCGAAGCCGCGTCCCAAGCCGCAGGTCGGGAAGCCGGGAACGGCAGGCTCTGTTAAGGGCGGCCGGAATGGATGAGGACGAAAACGAAGCGTTGCATCCGGCGATCCGGGCTCTGAAAACCATCTGCCGCTGCAACAACATCAAGTACAAGACGATCGAGCGTGCGATCCGCGAAGGAGCGCATACGCTCAATCAGGTCGCCTCGCGCACGACGGCCACCACGGGAGAGTGCGGCGGCAGCTGCACGCCCGAGGTGCAGAAGCTGATCGCCGAGCTCGCGCCGAAATACGCGGCCGCCGCGCCGCCGAAACCGAAACCACAGCCGGCCGCCAATCCGAACGCCTGGTGGGTAAAGAAATGACGAAGCGTCTCGAGGTGTACCTCAAGCCGACGTGAACGAGCTGCCGCAAGGCAGTCGCAGACCTGGAAGGTCGCGGATTCGAGCTCGTGAAACACAATCTCGCCAACGATCGCCCCTCGCGCGAGCTGCTGGCGCGCCTCATCGATGAGAAAGGGCTGCTGAACGTTCTCAGCACGCGCAGCCCGGCGTACAAGGCGCGCAATCTCGGCGCCCGCGAGCTGTCGAAAGACGAAGCGATCGACCTGCTGCTCGAGGATCCGAACCTGATGCGCCGTCCGCTGGTGCTCGGCAGTGCGGGGAAAGCGGTGCTCGGATTCGTTCCCGAGGAGTACGACTCGCTGCGATGATGACCCCGCAGGGAATGGCGATCGCGACCATTACGGTCATGCTGTGGATCATGTGGACCGACACGGTCCGCGCCCGCCGTCCCTCGCCGATTCTCTATACGATCCGGATCGCGCTCTACCTCGTGGTGAGCGGGATTCTGGTGCTTAACCTGGTCCGCTATCCCGAGATCTTTTCCGGTGCGGCGCGCACGCTGACGATCGTGGCCGTCCTGCTCGGACTGGTCGGCGCCGGCTACTTTGCGCGCCGCCTGATCCGCCGCAGGTAAGCCACTCCGCAGAAACGGAAATTATAGTCGTCTGTAACTACGGAAGGGTGGACAGGCCGTCTCGAATGCACTATGATGCGCCTCGGGTTCTTCTGAGGGTTGGCAGCTCTCCAACGAAGCGGATCTGACGAGTCTCGGGCCTGCGACTCTCTCTCGATTTACCCGATGACTGACACGGCTTCCCACTAGCCGTTTTTTAGTCGATCCTCGGAATGAGCCCAATTGGGGTTACGCATTCGAGCCGCGGAAACGCGGCTCGAACTGTTTTGTACGGTCTCCGCGGAAACGCGGCTCGAACTGTTTCTGCGGTCTCCGCGGAAACGCGGCGCGAACTGTTTGTTCCGGACCGCTGTGCGCGACAATGACCCGCACGTGTCCGCCGCCTCCCCTGTCGTCGCTCTGATCATCCCTGCCCTCGACGAAGAAGCCGCGATCGGACCACTGCTCGCGGCCATCGACCGGACGCTGATCCGCGACGTGATCGTCGGCGATAACGGCAGCGCCGACGGCACGGTCGCCATCGCGCGCGCGCACGGCGCGGAGGTCGTCCACGTCGCCGAGCGCGGGTACGGCGCCGCCTGTGCGGGCGCATTGCGGCGGCTCGCGTACGACGTGGAGATCGTGCTCTTCATGGATGCCGACGGCTCGGACGATCCGGCAGAGATCCCGCGCCTTCTCGAGCCGCTGTTCGCCGGGCGCGCCGATCTGGTCATCGGCTCGCGCGCCCTGGGCGAGGTCGAGCCGGGAGCGCTGACGCCGCAACAGCGTTTCGGCAACTGGCTGGCCACGCGGCTCATCGCGCGTCTTTACGGCCACTCGTATACCGACCTCGGTCCCTTCCGCGCGGTGCGCCGCGAGCTCCTCGATCGCATCGGCATGCGCGACCGCCGTTACGGCTGGACCGTCGAGATGCAGGTGCGCGCATTACAGCTCGACGCGCGGGTCACCGAGGTGCCGGTGCGATATCGGAAACGCGTCGGAATCTCGAAGATCAGCGGAACAGTACGCGGCGTGGCACTGGCGGGATATTGGATCCTGCGAACGATTTTCTCATTGCGCGGGCAATGATGGGTTGTGGAGTTGGGGG
>DASVUA010000809.1:0-2895 GCA_036387295.1 Thermoanaerobaculia bacterium
ATGCTCGGCGGGCTAAAGCCCGCCGCTCCACCAAAGATCCTCGCGGCAGGCGAAATAATGCGGCACACGTTCCGCATTCGGAACTATAATGCCGAGTCTTCGGAGGGGCCGCTCTTGATCACCTTTGACCGCCATCCCAGCACGTACCAGCACTGGAAGCTGTCCATCGACGGCGCCGTCGCCACGCTTGCGCTCGACGTCAACGAAGACGGCGGCATCGAGCCGGGCTACAAGCTGAAGCTCAATTCCTACGACCTCGGCGTCGACATCGAGTTGCGCGATGCGCTCGAGCGCATCCGTTTCGAACATCCGGAAGTCGGCGCCGTCGTCATCGGCAGCGCGAAAGAGCGGATGTTCTGCGCGGGCGCGAACATCTACATGCTCGGCAAGTCGAGCCACGCGTGGAAAGTGAACTTCTGCAAGTTCACGAACGAAACGCGCAATTCGATCGAAGACTCGAGCGAAAACTCCGGCCTCAAGTTCCTCGCGGCCGTCAACGGCACGGCGGCGGGCGGGGGATACGAGCTCGCGCTGGCGTGCGACGAAATCGTCCTGGTCGACGACCGCTCGAGCACGGTCAGCTTCCCCGAGGTGCCGCTGCTCGCGGTGCTGCCCGGCACGGGCGGACTGACGCGCCTGGTCGACAAGCGCAAAGTGCGGCGCGACCTCGCGGACGTTTTCTGCACGACGGCTGAAGGCATCGGCGGGACGAAAGCAAAGAGCTGGGGCCTCGTCGACGATGTCACGGCGCCGCGCAACTTCACCGAAAAAGTGAAAGAGCATGCGGCGAGACTCGCCGCGATGACCGACCGTCCTGTCGATACGAAAGGCATCGAGCTCACCCCCCTGGAGCGCACGGTCGACGAAGCGGGCGTGCATTACAAGTCCGTCGACGTGGCGATTGAAGAAAGCGCCCGCACGATCACCATTACAGTCACGGCGCCTGCAGCAGACGAGGCGGATGACATCGACGCCATTGTGGCCAAAGGCGCGCAATGGTGGCCGCTCGCGATGGCGCGTGAGCTCGACGACGCGATTCTTCACCTCCGCACCAACGTGCGCGAGGGGGGCATCTGGGTCTTCAAAACCAAAGGCGATCTCGATGCGATGCTGCGCCTCGACGCGGCACTGGAGCGTCACGCCTCGCATTGGCTCGTACGCGAGACGATCGGCCTCATTCGCCGCACGTTCGGCCGTCTCGAGGTCTCGTCGCGCAGCATGTACGCGGTGATCGACCAGGGCACCTGCTACGCCGGTACGCTGCTGGAGCTCGCCCTGGCGGCGGACCGTTCGTACATGCTCGCCGCCGAAGAGGGGCCGCGCATTGCGCTGAGCGCGATGAATTTCGGTCCATACCGGATGCCGAATCGGATGACCCGGCTGGAGACGCGTTTCGGCGGCGACACGCACGAAGCGGTCGAAGCCCTGCGCGCGCGCATCGGCGAAAAACTCGACGCCGAGGAAGCGCTCGAGGCGGGACTGATCACGTTTGCGCCCGACGACCTCGACTGGGAAGACGAATTACGCTTGGCCATCGAAGAGCGCGCGAGCCTCTCGCCCGACGCCTTGACCGGCATGGAAGCAAGCCTCCGTTTCGGCGGACGCGAAACGATGGCCACGAAAATCTTCGGCCGCCTGACGGCCTGGCAGAACTGGATTTTCATCCGCCCCAATGCCGTCGGTGACGAAGGGGCATTGAAGCTGTTCGGCAGTGGCAGCAAGCCGAAGTTCACCTGGGAAAGAATCTGATTTGTTCATTGTCGGTTGTCAGTTGTCGGTTGTCTGGGTGGTCTTGTAAAACGCCCCCTCACCGATAGCTGACAACTGACAACCGACAACAACCACGACACGCGTAGTACGAACGAGGGACACGCCAATGCCCATCAATTACGAAGACAAGATCCCAAACAACGTCGACCTTGCGACCAACAAGACGCTGCAGCGTGCGCTCGAGCATTGGCAGCCGCGGTTCATCGATTGGTGGAAAGAGCTCGGGCCGGCGATCTATCAGAACAATGACGTCTACCTGCGCACCGCGACCTCCGTGGACAGGGAAGGGTGGGCGACGTTCGGTATGGTGAAAATGCCGGAATATCGCTGGGGCATTTTCCTTGCCGAACAGGATCCGAATCGCACCATCGGCTTCGGCGACAACATCGGCCAGCCTGTGTGGAACGTGGTGCCGGGCGAGCATCGTTCCACGCTGCGCCGCCTCATTGTGACGCAGGGCGATACCGAGCCGGCGTCCGTCGAACAGCAGCGCGCCCTCGGATTGAGCGCTCCTTCACTGTACGACCTGCGCAATCTTTTTCAGGTGAATGTCGAAGAAGGACGTCACCTCTGGGCGATGGTTTATCTGCTGCACGCCTATTTCGGCCGCGATGGCCGCGAAGAAGCGGAAGGGCTGCTCGACCGGCATTCCGGCGACGCCGACAAACCGCGCATCCTCACCACCTTCAACGAACCGATCAACGACTGGCTGTCGTTCTACATGTTTGCCTATTTCACCGACCGTGACGGCAAGTTCCAGTTGAAGGCGCTCGCCGAGAGCGGCTTCGACCCGCTCGCGCGCACCTGCCAGTTCATGCTCACGGAAGAAGCGCACCACATGTTCGTCGGCGACACCGGTATCGGCCGCGTCGTCCGCCGCACTGTGGAAGTGATGAAAGACCTGCGCAGCGACGATCCGGCCAAGGTTCGCGCCGCCGGCGCGATCGATCTGCCGACGATTCAGAAATACATGAATTTCTGGTTCAGCTCCGCGCTCGACCTCTTCGGCTCGGAAGTTTCGTCCAATGCCGCCAGCTATTTCGCCAATGGTTTGAAAGGGCGCCCGGACGAAGGTCTGTACGACGAGCACGTTGCGAACGGCGAATACACGCTCGAGCAGCCGGA
>DASVUA010000810.1:0-2728 GCA_036387295.1 Thermoanaerobaculia bacterium
CGGTCGCCGTCCGCCAGGTACTGCGCGATCTTTCTCTGATCGTCCTCGTTCGTCTCGACTGCCGCGGTGGCGAAATCAAACTCGCTCGGTCCGGAGACCGCCACCGGTGCGGGTATCGGCGTCACGACCGGCGCCGGCGTCTCGGCCGGCGCGTCGAACGAAAACCCGCCTGCGAAGGGATCGGACGCCGCTGCCGGCGTGTCGAACGAAAAATTCGCGAACGACACTTCCTGCGGCTTTTCCTCCTCGAATGAAAATCCAAAGTCCGCCGCCTGGGCCGCGGGGCGTGAACCGCCGGCCGGCGGTGCGGGCGCGTCGATGACGAACGAAGGGGCGATCGGCGCGGCCGCGGGAGCGGCGTCGCGCTCCGCGATGGCTCTCGCGATGCGCACGACTTCCGGGTGCGTCGGGTCGAGTGCGCGCGCTTTCTCGAGCTCCATCTTTGCCGCCGCGATGTTGCCGGCGCTGATGTTCGTATCGCAGCGGCGTGTGAACTGCTCGACGAACGGTGCGGCCTCGAGCTTCTCGCGCGCGTCGTCACCGAGGATGCGCGCTTCATCGTTGAGCAGGTCGTCGGTCAGCACTTCGGTGGTCAGATGGATCACGCGCTCGAAGTCGCGGTCCGCCATCGCCTCGCGCGCCTGCTGCATCGGCGAGCGCCCGTCGCGCGGCAGGAGGGCGTCGACATCGATCGCCAGCGAAGGGTTGCGCATCTTCTCGACGAGCTTCCGGGCGGGGTCGAACATCGGATCCATCTGCAGGATCAGAGTGCAGCCCGCGGCGACCTCGTCCATGCGCCCGAGGTGGTAGAGCGCGACCGTCTGTTGAAACGTCGAGACGACCCGGTCTTTGACCGCGGACGACAGTGAGGCATTCCCTGCGTAATTCATCTTTGTGAGGTCTCTCCGGTGGACGGGCGATTATAGTGGCGCGCGAAAGGATTCTTGCAGATGGACTACGTAGCAACCCCCGACGCGCCGAAAGCGATCGGGCCGTATTCACAGGCCGTCAAAGCGAACGGACTCGTCTACACCTCCGGTCAGATCGCGCTCGATCCCGCCACCGGGAATCTCGTCGAAGGGAGTTTCGAAGAGCAGGTGCATCGCGTCTTCCGGAACCTTCAGGCAGTTCTTACCGAAGCGGGTAGCGGCTTCGACCGTGTGCTGAAGGCCACCGTTTACGTCACGGACCTCGGCAATTTTCAGACGCTGAACACCATTTACGCGGAATACTTCGGCGATCACAAACCGGCCCGGACGACCATCCAGGCCAGCGCGCTTCCGCGAGGCGGCGCCGTCGAGATCGATCTCATTGCATTGACGTGATTTGCCTCGCTGCGACGACAGGTCGCGCGCGGTCTCCCAAATACTTATTAGTGGCACTTCCGTTGCAGCCGAGGCCTTCCACCATGCTCCGCCGACTCCCGGCAGTCTTCCTTTCGATTCTCTGCGTTACCCCGCTCGTGGCTGCCACGAGAATGACGTACGACATCAACGGCGCTCCGACGCCGATCGAATGGGAGCAGGCGGCATTTCCGCTCCGGTACGACATCGACAATCGCGTCGCGCAGGCGAGCCCGAATGCGGTCGCAACCGTCGATCGCGCGTTCGCTGCCTGGACGACGGTTCCCGGTGCCGACGTTCGCTTCGTCTCGGGCGGCGTGGTGAAGGGCGTCACCGCACAGAGCATCGGACATGTCTCGGTCACCTTGGCCGATGACCTGTTCGACGATCAGGGGGCGGCGGCGATGACGTCGTACAGCTACGACACGACGACGGGGCGGATGCTCGACGCCGACATCATCGTCGATGGCAATCTGTTCGACGGCAGCCTCAATGCGCAGGTGACGTTGCAGCACGAGGTCGGCCACATCCTCGGCCTCGATCACTCCGGCGTTCTCTCTTCGATCATGTACCCCTACGTCGGCTCCGGCACCGAGCCGGCGGCGTTCGATTCGGACGACAGCATCGGCATCGCGTCGATGTACCCGAAAGGCGATCTCACGCTTTCCGGCGCCGTCATCAGCGGCCGTGTCATGGGCGACAACGGCGGCATCTTCGCCGCGCAGGTCGTGGCGGTCAGCGAGCAGGGGCAGCCGGTCGGCACCGCGCTCACCAACTCCGCGGGTGAGTTCACGCTGGTCGGCATTCCGACCGGCCGCTATCGCCTGTACGCCGAGCCGCTCGATGGCCCGGTCGACACCGGTGCGCTCCAGGGCACGTGGCGCAGCGCGAAAGGGGCACCGTTCCCGACGCAGTTCTTCGCCACGCCGGTGGACGTCGAAAACGGACGCGTGTACGGCAATCTCGTGCTCAATACGGCCGGCCCTGTGCAGCTCAACCCGCGCTGGATCGGCGTCGCGGAGCTCGGAAGGCCGGATGTCAGCCTCTCGACCGCACCGGCAGCCGTGAAGCCGGGCGACACCGTGACCATCACCGTGGCGGGCGACGGCTTCACCAGCGGCATGACGAACTTCGAAGTTCTGAACCCTGCCTTCGTCCGCATCTCCGACTTTGGCTGGATGCACAACTGCGTACACGCCACCTACCAGATCAAAGCCGACGCGCCGGTCTCCTCCGCCGTCGTCCTGGTGCGCAACGGCAACGAGACCGCGACGCTGACCGGCGCGCTGCGCGTCTACCGCACCGCCAGCGGCCGCACCCGCTCGGTCCGGCACTAAACGCAAAAAGGTGCTCAGTGGAGCGGCGGGCTCAAGCCCGCCGACGAT
>DASVUA010000811.1:0-8169 GCA_036387295.1 Thermoanaerobaculia bacterium
TTGGGCGGGCTAACGCCCGCCGCTCCACTAAAGAAACGTTTCTCCGCTTTCGCCGCGTGCGGGTCGATTGCAGCCGTCGAAACGGATTTATCTGCTTGCTGCCGAGTGCAGCCTCTACACTTCGCGCACATGAAACGGATCGCTTCGGCGCTTCTTCTCGTTCTTCTCACGACATCTGCATTTGCCGCGAATGGACTCCGGATCGTCAGTGCCGGGCCGGTGGGGGAGACGGCGACGCTGGCCGAGGCGAACGAGATTCGCGTCGTGTTTTCGGAGCCGATGGTCGTGCTGGGAAGAATCCCGCAGCCGGTCACGGCGCCGTTCATGAAGATCGAGCCGGCGTTGAAGGGAACGTTCCGCTGGTCGGGAACGACGACACTCATCTTCACGCCCGACAAGCCGCTGCCATACGGCACCGAGTTCAGCGTCACAGTCGACAAGAGCGCGAAAGCCGTCAGCGGCAACACGCTCGATCAACCATATCGGTGGACGTTCACCACGCCCACCATCCGCCTCATGCGCACCGACTGGTACCGCCGCACGAACGGCGCGATCGTCATCGGGCTCTGGTTCAATCAACCGGTCGACGCGAGCGTGCTCGTGCCGCACCTCAAACTGCGGACGCAGTCGCATGAGATCGAGCTTCCGGCCGTGCCGGCGGAAGGAGAAGCGAAAGCCGCGAAAGCGCGCGCGGCCGCGGCGGCCGGGCAGCCGGTGCTTTCGTTCGTCGCAACCGAATGGGACAAAGAACGTTTCGTCCCCGGCAAAGAGCTGGTCGTGCTCGAGACCAAACCGGGCGTGGCGCCCGACACCTGGATCGAAGTGCTGCTAGGCGACAAGCTCGCACAATCGCCGCGTCACGCGCGCAGCGGCAGAGAGCAGACGTTCACGATCGAGCTCGATCCGACGTTCTTCGTGCAGAACGTCGAATGCGTCGCCGAGTGCGACCCGGAAGCGCGCAACCTGATCAACTTCCGCACCGGCGCCGGTGTGAACTTCGACGAAGTGCGCAAAGCGGTCACGCTCACCGACATCACCGATCCCGCCAAAGAAGTCGTCGTGAAGCCGAAAGCATCGACGGCCGAGCACGACTTCCCGTCGTGGGGCTACGGTCTCGACGAGCTCGGATACACCGTCGCGCCCGGCCATCGCTACCGCATCCGTGTCGACCCTGCACTCACCGCGTTCGACGGGCAGAAGCTCGGCTATCCGTTCACCGCCACCATCGAGTACTGGCAGAAATCGGCGTTCGTCAGCTTCGGCTCGGGGCATGGCGTGTGGGAATCGAGCGGCGGTCCGGTGCTCCCGTTTCACGCGCGAAACTTCAAGACCGTGAAGCAGTGGCTCGCGCCGCTGCAGCTCGATGAGCTGATGCCGACGATGCTCCGTCTGCGCGAGAGCGGCTTCAATGTGACGCCTCCCGGCAAGCCGTCGACGCGCACGCTCAACGTGGGACGCAACAAGATCGCGGCGATCGGTCTCGATCTGAAACCGGTCATCGGCGACGACAACATGGGACTCGCGTGGGCCGCCGTGCAGCCGGGCGAAGCATTCGCGAAATCGCGCATCCACGATCCGAATCCCGTGTCGACGCTCGTCCAGGCGACGAACCTCGGCATCAGCGTCAAGGACAGCCCGCGCAACACGCTGGTGATGGTCACGCGCCTCGACGACGCGCAGCCTGTCGCCGGCGCGAAGGTCTCGATCCGCGATCGCGCGAACAAGACCTTCTGGAGCGCGACGACGAACGAGCAGGGCATCGCGACGGCGCAGAACACCGACCTGCGCCGCAAGAAGAACGCGAGTGCCCAGGCGGATGACGAGGGCGTCAGCGACTGGGAGGCGCTCAACGGCCTGCACTTCATCGTCACGGCGGAGAAAGACGGTGACGTCGCCTACGTCGGCAGCGACTGGAACGAAGGGCTGCTGCCCTGGGACTTCGACGTGAGGTACGACCTCTCGGAAGCAGATCCGCAACTGCGCGGCACCGTCTTCGCGGATCGCGGCGTGTACAAGCTCGGCGAAGAAGTGCATTTCAAGCTCGTGGTGCGCGCCGATACGCCGGACGGCATCCAGCTGCTCGCGCCGGGAACGAACGTCGAGGTGGTCGTGCGCGATGCGCATTCGCGCGATCTCGACAAACGCACCGTCACGATGAATGCGTGGTCGAGCGCCGAGTGGACGTTCCGCATTCCGCAGGAAGCGCCGCTCGGCACGTACACCGTGCATGCGACGACGCCGCGGCATGGCGGCACGGTCAACGGCGACATTCTCGTCGCGGCGTATCGCCGTCCCGACTTCCGCGTCGACACGACGCTCACGTCCGACAGCAGCCTCGCCGGCGTGCCGCTCACCGGCCGCATCGCCGGCCGCTATCTCTTCGGCGGCGCGATGTCGGGCAAAGCGGTGACCTGGACGTACTCGAAAATTGAAGCGCTCGATGCGCCGCAGAAGATCACCGACCGCTGGTCTCCCGATCGCTGGGAGTTTCTCGGGCGCGACTGGGACGCGGAGGAGATCAGCACCGTCATCATTTCGCAGGACGAGGCGAAGCTCGACGCGAAAGGCGATCTGCGTCTGCCGCTCGAGACCGACAAAGCAGCCGGTGTGCCGTTCGATTATCGGCTCGAAGGCGTCGTCACCGACATCACCCGGCAGCAGATCGCGGGGCGCGCATCGACGCGCATCGATCCCGCGCCGTGGTACATCGGCGTGCAGCGGCCGCCGTATTTTGCGGAGTCGGAGAAAGGGATCGATACGGCGATCATTGCCGCGGGACTCGACGGACTCGCGGTTCCGGGCGTGACCGTGAACGTGGAGCTGAAGCGCATTCAGTGGACGAGCGTGCGCCAGGCAGAAGGCGACGGTTTTTACGACTGGGAGAGCGAGCGGAAGGAAATCGCGGCAGGCGAGTGGACGATCACCACGCAGGCTCAGCCGGTGCCGCTGCACGTTCCGTTGACCGAGGGCGGCCAGTACGTGCTCATCGCACGCGCGGAGGCGAACGATCGTTCGACCACCACGCGCAGCTGGTTTTACGCGGTCGGCCAGGGCTACACCGCCTGGGCGCGCGAGGATCACAATCGTATCGAGCTCGTGCCGGAGAAGAAGACCTATCGCCCCGGCGAGCGCGCCCGCATCATGATCAAGTCGCCGTGGGAAACGGCGACGGCGCTGCTCACGACGGAGCGCGAAGGCGTGCGCACATCGCAGCCGTTCACGCTCACGTCGACGCAGCAGACGATCGAAGTTCCGATCACCGACAAGGAGATCCCGAACCTGTTCGTTTCCGTGCTGCTCGTGAAAGGCCGCACGAAGAAGGACGCGGGCGTCGACGGCAGCGATCCCGGCAAGCCGGCCTTCCGCCTCGGGTACGTCGAGCTGCAGGTCGAAGATGCGTCGAAGCGGTTGAACGTCGACGTGAAAGCGAACCGCGACGAGTTCCGCCCCGCGCAGAAAGCGCAGATCGAAGTGAACGTGCGCGACGCCGCAGGGAAACCCTCGGCGTCCGAGGTCACGTTGTGGGCCGTCGATTACGGCGTGCTCTCGCTCACCGGCTACTCGACGCCCGACGTCCTCGACTCGATCTACCTCGACAAAGCGCTGCAGGTCGCGAACGCCGATTCGCGCCAGCGCATCATCAGCCGCCGCGTGCTCACGCCGAAAGGTGCGACCGACGGCGGTGGCGGCGGTCGCGATGCCGGACCGGGTGCGATGCGCCGCGATTTTCGCGTGCTCGCGTTCTGGGTCGGCTCGCTCATCACCGACGCAAAAGGGCGCGCGCGCACCGAAGTCACGCTTCCCGAATCGCTCACCACGTACCGGATCATGGCGGTGGCGGGCGACAAACAATCGCGGTTCGGGTGGGATCAGGCCGAGATCCGCATCAACAAACCGCTCATGCTCACGCCTGCCTGGCCGCGCTTCCTCGCAGTCGGCGACAAAGCGCGTTTCGGCGCGGTGGTGCACAACCAGTTGAAGACTGCCGGCAAGGCCACGGTGTCGATCGAATCGCTCGATCCCGCCGTGCTGTCGGTGACCGGCAATCAGACCGTCGAGTTGAAGCCGGGAGCGAACAACGAAGTGCGCTTCGACGCGATCGCACACGCGGTGGGCGATGCGCGCATCCGCATGCGCGTGCAGATGGGACGCGAGAACGACGCATTCGAAGACGTCATCCCGGTGCGCGTGCTCGTCTCGCCTGAAACCGTGGCCGCATACGGCGAAGCGAAACCGGCCGCGAGCGAAGCGTTCGAGTTGCCGCAGAACGCGGTGCCGGGCTTCGGCGGACTGCGCGTCGACATGTCCTCGACGGCGATGGTGGGGCTCGCGGAAGGGGCGCGTTACCTCGTCGAATATCCGTATGGCTGCGCGGAACAGCGCGCATCGAAGTCGCTGGCGTTGATGCTCGCGGCCGATCTCGGGGAAGCATTCGCGTTGCCGGGCATCGACGCGGCGAAAGCAAAGCCGGCGGTGCAGAGCAGCCTGCTCGAGCTGTCGAAGTTCCAGTGCGGCGACGGCGGCTTCTCGTTCTGGCCGGGCGACTGCAACGCCACTTCGCCGTACCTCACGAGCTGGGTCGTGCATGTGTTCCAGCGCGGCCAGAAGCTCGGCTACAACGTGAATGCCGCGATGCTCGAGCAGGCGTACACGTATCTCGATGGACGTCTGTCCGAACCGCCGCCGGTGAATGAAGGGTGGCGCCCGGCGTACAACGCGTGGCAGGCGTTCGTCATCAAAGTGCTGGCCGAAGGCGGCCGCAATACGGACAGCCACTTCAATCGTGTCTACGAGTACCGCGAGCGGATGCCGGTGTTCGCGCTCGCGTTCCTGCTCGACGCGGCGAAGAATGCGAATCACAAAACGGAGCTGCGGCGGCGCATCAACAACGCGATCCTCACGGAGGGCGGTCAGGCGCACGTTGCGGAGCTGCGCGATCCCTATCTCGAGTGGCTCTGGAGCTCGAACGTTCGCACCACCGCGATCGTCCTCGGCACGCTGGTGCGTGGCGGTCAGGATGAAGAGCTCGTGAAGCGGATGGTTCGCTGGCTGATGCTCGCGCGCAAAGGCGGCCGGTGGGACGACACGCAGGAAAATGCCTGGTCGCTCGAATCGCTGGTCGATTTCTATCGCCGTTATGAGAGCGAGACGCCGGACTTTCTCGCCACGCTGAACCTCGGCAACGAAACGCTCGCGCGTCAGGAGTTCCGCGGCCGTTCCACCGGCGCGAAGACGCAGCAGTGGTCGATGGCCGACCTGCTGAAGCGCAACGTAAAGAGCGCGCCGCTGACGTTCACGCGCGAAGGCACCGGCACGCTCTACTACATGCTGCGCCTGCGCTACGCGGCGAACGTGATGCACCACGAGCCGCTCGATCGCGGCATCGGCGTGGAGCGTTCGTATGCGCTTGCGGGCGCACCTGCGGCGACGACGTTCAAGGCGGGCGATCTCATCACCGTCACGTTGCGCATCCGCAATCCCAAAGAGCGCCAGTTCGTCGCGATCACCGATCCGATTCCGGCCGGAACCGAACCGGTCGAAACGTGGTTCGCCACGACCGCGACCGCGCTGGTCGAAGCGCAGCAGCAGAACGCAACGACGTCATGGGCATGGTGGGAGCGCGGCGGTTTCGATCACGTCGAGCGCCACGACGATCGCGTGAACGTCTTCGCCACCCGCCTCGGCGAGGGCGATCACACGTTCAGCTACCTCGTGCGCGCCACGACCTCCGGCACGTTCATCGCCGCACCGACGCATGCCGAGGAGATGTACGAACCGGAGGTATTCGGACGGACGGCGACCACGGTCGTGGAGGTGAAGTGAGGCGGGACGATCCGCGCGGTGACGACCCTCTTGTCATCCTGAGCCGCGAAGACGGCGAAGGACCTTCCCTGGTGCAACGGAGAAGGTCCTTCGCTTCGCTCAGGATGACATGGACTATTGTCGTCGGCCTCCTCGCCCTTCTCGCCTTCCTTGCATGGCTCCGCCTCGGTCCGATCGACGAATCGCTGCTCGCGCGATCGCAATCGATCACGGTGGTCGACCGGAACGGTGAGGTGTTGTACGAATCGCTCGGAAGCAGCGGCACGCGCACGGAATCGGTGCGCGCCGAGGCGTTGCCGGCGCGCGTCGCCGACGCCACGGTCGTGGCGGAGGATCGCAGGTTTTTCGAGCACGCCGGCGTCGATCCGCGGTCCATCGCACGCGCGGCGACGCACAACGTGCGTGCGATGCGCGTCGTCGAGGGAGGATCGACGATCACGCAGCAGATCGCGAAGTTACTCCTGCGATCGCGTTCGCGCGCGCTCGCGCAGAAAGCGCGCGAAACTGTCCTGGCGTTGCGGCTCGAACATCGCTTCACGAAACGCGAACTGCTCGCGATGTATCTGAACCTCGCGCCGTACGGCAATCGCATCACCGGCGCCGCTCGCGCCAGCCGCGCGTACTTTGGCGTC
Organism: Thermoanaerobaculia bacterium; assembly: GCA_036387295.1. Lineage (GTDB taxonomy): Bacteria > Acidobacteriota > Thermoanaerobaculia > Gp7-AA8 > Gp7-AA8 > QHVT01. The sequence goes on from DASVUA010000811.1 coordinate 6,456, forward strand.
GCGCCGGAACAGCTCACGAATGCGCAGGCGGCGTTTCTCGCGTCGTTGCCGCAGCGTCCGAGCGCATTCAATCCGCTGCGCGATCCGAAGAAAGCGCGGCCGCGGCAACTCGCGATTCTCGCGCAGATGAAGTTGTCGGAAGAAGAGCGGAAGATCGCGCGCGCGGAGCGTCTGCAGTTCTCGCCGAGCGCGCAGCCGGTGCTGGCGATGCATTACGTCGAGCGCGTGCTCGCGCGCGAGCGGGGGCCGCGCATCGCGACGTCGCTCGACGCGAACCTGCAGCGCGACGTCAACGGCATCATCACCGCGCATCGCGCCACGCTGTTGCGGCACGGCGCGAAGAGCGTGGCGGTGGCGGTGCTCGACAACGCGACCGGCAAGTGGCTGGCGTGGGAAGGCTCGGGCGATTACTTCGGCGAAACGTTCGGCGGCGCGATCGACGGCGTAGCTTCGCCACGGCAGCCCGGCTCGACGCTGAAGCCGTTCACGTACGCGCTGGCGTTCGAGAGCGGCTACTCGCCCGCGACCGTGCTCCCCGATGTGCCGTCGCATTTTCCGACCGCCGAAGAAGGTGTGGTCTACACGCCGCGCAATTACAGCGATCGTTACCTCGGGCCGCTGCGCATTCGTGCGGCGCTGGCGGGTTCGGAGAACGTGCCGGCGGTGGCGATGCTGGCGAAGCTCGGGCCTGAATCGCTGCTGCGCCTCCTCCGCAATTCGGGTTTCACAGGACTCGCGAAAACATCCGATTATTACGGCCTCGGACTGACGCTCGGCGACGCGGAGGTCACGCTCGAACAGCTCGTGGGGGCGTATGCCGCCTTCGCGCGTGAAGGACGCACGCTGGATGGACGGCGGATGTTCTCGCGCCGCACGGCGTTCTGGATCAGCGACATCCTCTCCGATGCGAACGCGCGCGAATATGCGTTCGGCAGCGGCGGCTCGCTCGAGTTCCCGTTCCCCGTCGCGGTGAAGACCGGCACGTCGCAGGCCTATCGCGACAACTGGACCGTCGGCTACACACGCGACGTGACGGTGGGCGTCTGGGTCGGCAACTTCGACCGGACGCCGCTGCGCGGCTCGAGCGGCGTCACGGGCGCCGCGCCGATTTTCAACGCGGTCATGCTCGCGGCGATGAAACGCGCGCGCGGGTCACTGCCGATCGGCGACGCGACGCCGGTCGTCGCGCAGCCGCCCGACGTCGAGTCGATGGAGATCTGCGCCCTCTCCGGCGCGCGCCCATCGACCTACTGCCCGGCGATTGAACGCGAATGGCTGCGCACCAACGAGCCGCCCCGCTTCTGCACCTGGCACCACGACGGCGCAATCGACTGGCCCGCCGAATACCGCACCTGGGCCGGCGCCAAAACGCCCGTGCAACGCGTCGCGAGAAAATCAAACGAACGATTCACGATCACCAACCCGCCCAACGGCGCGACGTACCTCATCGACCCCACCCTGCGCATGGAGTTCCAGACCCTCCGCCTCCGCGCCACCGCAAACGTAAAGTGGGAGATCGACGGCAAGCGAGTCGGCGACGAATGGCCCCTCGTGCGAGGCCGTCACGTCGTCACCGCGATCGACGCGAGCGGGCGAAGGGATGTGGTGGGGATCTTGGTGAAGTGAGGGGGGGCGTTACCCGTTACCCGTTGCTCGTTGCCCGGGCCTTTTCGCGTAGGCGACCCTGTCCCGGCAAGTAGCAACACGTTACCCG
>DASVUA010000812.1:0-3292 GCA_036387295.1 Thermoanaerobaculia bacterium
CGCGTGCACGTCCCACGTTGTTCAGCACGAAGCCGACGTTCGTGATGAGGTCGCGGTAGCGGTCGTTAAAGTAGGTCAGCGAAAGCGACGCGTTCGTGAAGTAGTGATCGACGCCCGCTTCGAAGCTCCGGCTGCGCTCCGCGCGGAGATTCGGATTGCCGCCGAACGGCGAGAACATCTCGCCGACGTAGGGCGCGCGGAACGCTTCGCCGTACGCCGCACGAATCTTGTTGCGTCCGGCGATCCACGCTGCGGCGACGCGCGGCGAGACTTCGCTGCCGAACGTCTCGTAGTCGTCATAGCGCGCGCCGGCGCTCAGTTCGAGGCGTGAGCCGCCGAGACGTGCCGAATAGCGGTCTTCGAGAAACAGCGAACGTTCCGTGCGCTCTTTTCCGAGGAAATTCGGTCCGAAATTCGTGACGTCGTCGACCGAAATCCTTTCGTACTCCGCGCCGGCGACGACTGTGCCGATCGCGCTCGTCGTCCGCGTCACGACGCGTCCGCGGCGGGATTCGGATTCCGTCGTCTGCCAGAACGGCCCGAACGGATCGCCCGGATCTTCGAGCAGATCCTCGCGCCGGCTCTCGCTGAGAATCGCTTCATAGCTGAAACGGCCCAGGGTCTGATCGAACGGAATCGCGACCTGCCACTCGCTGCCGTCCTGGCGGCGCTGCGGGCTCGACACGAGCTCGTCGAGATCGAAGTTGAGGTTCGTCGGGATGCCGAGGTCGTACTTGTTGTAGCGCGCGCGGACGCCGAGGTTGAGCTGCGACGCCGTGGTCCAGCGCAACGCCGCGTTGGCCGTCTGCTGATCGAAGTCGTCGTTGATCGCAAAGCCGTCGTCGTCGCGCGATTCGACCGAGCCGCTCACCGAAAGATTGCCCGACACGTACGACGCGGCAGACTGTGTGTTGAGCAGGCCGTCGCCCGCTTCGATGCCCGCGCTGACGCCGCTGCGCGTCGGGACCGTGAGCACGTTGATGACGCCGGCCACGGCTTCTGAACCGTAGAGCGCGGAAAACGGGCCGCGCACGACTTCGATCTGCTCGACGCCGGCGGTGGAGAACTGGCCCCAGTCGAAACCGCTCGAGCCGCCGAAGAACGGCGGGCTGACTTCGATGCCGTTCCAGAGCACGAGCGTGTGTGCGCCGTTCGCGCCGCGCGTGAATACCGAGGTCTGGTGGCCCGACGAGCCGATGCGCATCACGGTAAGGCCGGGCACTTCGCGCAGCACGTCGACGATGTCGCGCGCGGCCCGCTGTTCGATCTCCTCGCGCGTGACGACGGTGACTGAGGCGGGTGTTTCTTCGACCCGCTCCGGCAACGCCGAGGCGGTGACGACGATCTCGTCCGAGACGGCTGGTGCGCTGGTTGTGGTTTGTGCTGCGAGAGGTGTGGTGGTGAGGAAAACCGTGAAGAGACAGATAGAGAAATGCTTCATGACGCGACTCCTTCCCTCCGAAAGGCCGACGAAAATTCGTGACTGTCCGACGGGCCGGTCTCCTGGCTTCCGGGTCATTCTCGTCACGCTCCCTTCCCGCTTTCGCAGTGGGGGCTCTCTCTCGCAGAGAACCGTGGCATGAGTCGTCGCCGGTTACAGTGGCGGGGGCCGCACCGGCATCAACACCGGTTTCCCGTACACCACGTCGAACGCAAATTGGGAAAGAACTAAGGGCGCGGATTCTACACGGTTCACAGCTGCCGCTGCAGGAGCGAGAGCGAGGCGACGGCCGCCTGAATCTGCAGCTCCGCCAAATCAAGTTTGGAGTGCGGCGGCAAAGCCGCCGTTTTCCTCACCGCCGGATACGAAAGCGGCGGCTCTGCCGCCGCACTCCAAACTGATCGGGGGGGCTGCGCGAAGCGCTACAAACCTACGTGAGGCGACGCACGGCGAACATCGCGAGCATTGCTCCGAGGGCGATGAGCGCGTACGTCGACAGCGACGGCACAGGTGCTGGCGCGAGCGCGCCGAGTGCGGCCGTCCAGCCGCGGTAGGCGGCAATGCCGCTGATGGAGTTCAGCTCCAGTTCGACCGTGCGCACGACTGCGCCTGAATCGAGATCGATCTCGAAGACGCGGGAGTTCAATTCATCCAGGAACTGGCCGACGAGCGCCGTCCGGCCGTTCTCGCCCAGCGCGAGCACAGCGTTCGACACCCACGGCGGCACCGCGATCGTGCGCACGAGCGAGCCGCTCGCGTCGTAGCGGTGAAGGCCATCGCCCGACACGAGCAACCCGCCGTCCGGCAGGATGCGCAACGTGACGCCCGCGGCCACATTCGCAATCGGCTCCAGTGGCGTAGCGGTGCAGACGTCGAACCGCCCCGCTCCGCCTCCGCGCCGCGTGTAGATCAGCGTGCATTGGTCGGCCGCGAGGTCGCCGCGGGAGGTCGTTTCAAACGCGATGTCGTACCGCAGAGTGCCGTCCGGACGGATGGCAACCAGACGGGTGTCCCGGCCCTTCGTAACGAAGAGGTAGATGTTTCCGGCGCGGTCGGCCACGAGACCATAGACGAACATCGGCTGAGCGGCCGTGAATAGACGACGCGGCGGGAAGCCACGACGCACGACCGAAACCGATCCGCCAAGTTCAGCGACGTAGACATGACCCTTCGCGCCAGGCGCAATCGTTTGGGCTGCGATCTCCGACCAGCCGGGATAGCCGACGAAAACGACCGGAGAAAAACACCGGAGGCGTGCCGCAGCAGTTCTCCCACTCTACGCCGCTCACCGCCAGATCGAACGACTGCGCGTTCGCGAACGTGGCGCATGCAAGTGCGGCCGTGAGAAGCGCAACGCGCAACGCGGCGACACGCACGATGACGAGGAGAGCGGTTGCGCGTTGCTTCATGTCGTTTCCACTCGTCCCCCACATGCCGGGAGAGTCGCTGCAGGCGCGTCGCACAACTACCTCGGCCGGTTCTCGAATTTCTTGTTGAGCAGCGTGTGGCGCGATTCCATGGCGATTTCTTCGCCGGCGATGAAGACTCGGTGGACGTTCGTGCGGATTTCCAGCGGGTCGCCGTCGGTGACGATGACGCTCGCTGACTTGCCCACCTCTAAGGAGCCGAGGCGGTCGGCGACGCCCCAGATCTGGGCGGGGTAGATCGTCACGGCTTTCAGCGCTTCCTCTTTCGGAAGGCCGAAGGCGGCGCAGGCGGCGGCGTGATACGGGAGGTTGCGGGTGTTGTGTGCGTCCTGCGTCTGGATCGCGAAACGGACGCCGTTGTCGTGCAGCACTTTGGCGTTCGTGAAGAGAAGGTCGTATGGATCGTCTTCGCGTTGCGGAAGCG
>DASVUA010000813.1:0-5615 GCA_036387295.1 Thermoanaerobaculia bacterium
TGCCGCGCGAAGCACCTCACCAACATGCGCGCGTCTGGCTCCGACATGGCCGTCAAGCTCACGCCTCCCCGTCTGCTCACACTCGAGCAGTGCCTCGAATGGATCGAAGACGACGAGCTCGTCGAAGTGACGCCGGAATCGATCCGCATCCGCAAACAACTGCTCGATCACTCGCAGCGCGACGTCGAGCGGAAGAAAGCGAAGAAAGCCGCGGCAACCGAAGAGTAAAACGCAGCGGCCTTCCGGCCGCTGCGTTCCACATTCACTGCACGGTCACGAGCCGCGGGCCGGGTGCCGGCTCGTAGGCGACGTTCCCTTTCACATCGACAGCGTGCACTCCGAACCACCAACGCCCGACGGGCGGGCGGTACTCGAACGATCCGTTCACCGCCGAGGCGCCGTAGAAATACCGGCGCGACACCTCGTACCAGGCGCCGGGGCGCCCGTTCACGTCGGCGGCGCGCCACAACTCGATACGATCGAGGCCGGACTGCGCATCGATTGCGTCGAATGAAACGTAGGTCGCCTGCCCTGAGCGCAACCAGGCCGGCGCCACGTCGAACAGCCGGAACTGCGGCGGCGTGAGATCGACGAGCGAGCGCACCTCGACCATCAGCGGACCGGGAGGCCACGGCTCGACGGTCATGTTTCCCGCGCGATCGACGACATGCAGCCCGTACCACCAGCGTCCGGCCGCCGGCCAGTCGCTGAACGCCCCCGAGGCGTTCTGCGCACCGCCGAATGCTCGCCGCGAGATCTCGTACCAGGCGCCAGGCCGGCCGCCTGCGTCCGCGGCCCGGAACAACTCGACGCGCTCGATCCCCGACTGTCCATCGGAAGCGGCGAACGAAATCGACGCGGCGCTGCCGCTCGTCACGATCGAAGCCGCAACCGAGAACGCATGAATCTGCGGGCGAATCGTGTCGACCGCGCTGACCTGCACACGAATCGGACCGGGCGACGCCGGCTCGACGCCGACATTGCCGGCGCGATCGACGGCATGCACGCCGTACCAGTAATTGCCCGCTGCCGGATAGTCGTAGAACGAACGCGCGATTGGACCGTTGCCCGAAACGGCCGCCGTCTGCAACAACGTCCACGCACCGCGAACGCCGTTCGTCTCGATGGCGCGCCACAGCTCGAGACGCGCCAGTCCCGACCCGCCGCTGTCGGTCGCGGTCGCGCCGATGGTCACGGGAGAACCAGGCGCTGCGCGCGTCGGAGTGACGCTGAACGCCGTAAAGAGCGGGCGGATCGTATCGACGCCCGTTTTTCCCTGAAGCGCATTCGCCACGTCCTGACGGAGGATCGGCAGGTCGAGGGCGACCGTGTCGCCGGGGCAGGTCGACCCTCCGCACTTGTGCGGCGCGAGGTTGCCGTCGCGATGGCCGCTGATCGTCGAGAGCTGCAACTGTGACGACGCGTGATAACGGACGGCCTTCGGGTCGATCGCGTTCTGTTCGGCGAGCCAGGCGAGGAGCCGCACGAGCGATGCGCGCGCGGCGGCGGTCGGTTTTTCCACGCTGTAGGTGCCGATCAGCGCGACCCCGACGGTGTTCGCGTTCATGCACGAGAAATGAGCGCCGATCGTGCCGGCGCCACCCGCGCGGCCTTCGTAAATGGTCCCGTTCGGATCGATCAGAAAGTTGTAGCCGACGTCGCCCCATCCGTTCGAGGAGGAGTGCCATTTCCAGATCGAGCGCACCTCGGCCGCCCAATCGCGTCCAGCGGAGGGAGTGGCGGTGTGATGCACGATCGCGTGCGTCACCGTCGTCGCCTGCCGCGGCCATCGCGGCGAGTTCTGTCCCTCGGGACAACCCCACGACGTGCGCGAAACGACGGGCGGCGCAGCCACGCCGAGCGCGAGAAAGCGTTCGCGCGGATTCTGCCGCGGCGTCGGACCTGGGTCGACGAACGACAGTTCGACCGTCCCGCTGCTTCCCGTCTGGTTCGCGGTGACGGCGTACTGCGCGAAGCGAGCCGTCATGGCGAACGTTGCGAGCCCCGACGGCACAGGTGCGTCGTGCGAGAGCAAGACTTCCTGCCACGGGCTCCACGTCACGCGATCGGGCGAGACGCGCACCCTCACGCGGGCATCCGCATCACCCGTTGAATCCCAGCGGACGACGAGCGCGGAAAACGGCGCGGGCGCTTCAATCGGAGTCGACTGATGCGCGCTACCGCGCCAGGCGAACACCTTCGATTCCAGCCGCGGCATATCCCCGCGCACTGCGGCCGCGGTCGCCAGCGCGCTCAACAACAGACACACACTTCTCACGTAAAAAGATGACATCTGTCCTCCTTTGGACGATGCGCTGAGACAACCTGTTTGCTCAGCGCGATGTCACCTGTTACGGCGTGAGCGGCGGATCCGTCGCTCTTTCGCGAAATAAAAAAAACGACTTCGCGCGGCGTCGCTCAGCGCGCCGGCATTTCCATCATCCACACGTCGGCTTCCGTGTTGCGCACCGAAAAGACGAGCGTTTTGCCGTCGGTGGAGAGGCTGTTGCCGGCAACCGAAAACGGTGCGGCGACTTCGCGGATCGCGCCGGTGTTGACGTTCACGATGCGGAGGCGGGTGTCATCGGTGAACAGAATCTCCTCGCCATTCGGCAGCCAGATCGGACGTGCGCCGCTCGAGGTGATCGGCCGGTAATCGCGATCCTTCAGCGAATAGACGACGATGCCGGCGCGGCCGCGCAGCTCGCCCGCGAGCTTCGTTCCATCGGGCGACCAGGCGTTGAACGCAGGACGGCTCCCCTGCATCGCGGCCGGAAGCTCCTGCGGCTCCGCGGTCGGCGCGTTGAGGTCGAGCAGGTACGAATGCTCGTCGTTATAGAACGCGAGCCGCGAGCTGTCGGGCGAGATGGTCGGATACCAGACGCTGCGCCCCTTCGTGCGGGTGACGCGCGTGAGGCCGCTGCCGTCGGCGTTGATGCGCCACACTTCGTAGCGATTCTCATCGCGCTGCGAGTAGAAGTAGATGCGCGATTGATCCGGCGACCAGACCGCGCCGCGATCGCGCGCCGCGTCGTTCGTGAGCTGCCGCACTTCCCCGGTCGCGATCTCGACGACGAACAGATCTTCCTGCCCGCCGCGGTTCGTCACCGCGACGAACCTTCCATCCGGCGAGACCTGCGAATTGAAGACGAGAAACGAGCCGGCCAGCACCGGCCGCGGCTCGCCGACGACTGCGCCCGCGACCGGATCGAACCCGATCGCGTTGATCGCTTCGTTCTGGTCGATCGACGCATAGAGCAGCCGCTGGCCGTCGCGCGACGACGAAAAATGCGCGCTGAATCCTGCGGGCGTCGTCACCGGCTCCGGCTCACCGCGCCGTTTGCCGCTTTCCTCGTCGATGGGGATGCGCCAGAGATTCATCGGACCGCTGCGATCGCTGCCGAAATAGAGAAAACGGCCGTCGGCAGCCCAGACCGGATTCCAGTCGACGGCCGTGTCTTCGGTGAGGCGAACGATCGTCGTCTCCGGCGTTTCGGCATTCGGATCGATGGTCCAGAGATCGCGCTGCGCCGATTCTTCGGACATCCCCCAGTAGGCGATCCGATGGCCGTTCGGCGACCAGCTCGGCTGCACGCCGTCGCGCTCGAGGAGAAGCTTGCGGGCGCCGGTCGCGGCATCGACGAGCCACAGCTCGCTCGTCTGTCCGCGCGACGTCGGCGTGAACGTCACGGTCTCGGTCGCGCAGACGATCCACTTACCGTCCGGCGACCAGGCGGGATTGAAACAGGAATCGGTCAGCTTGCGCGCCGACTCGCCGGTCGCGCCCATGATGAAAATGCCGCCGCCATCGCACTCCGACCGGTACGCGATCGCCGATCCGTCGGCGGAAAACGCCGGCTGCGTATCGGCAGCAGCGCAGCGCCTGGTGAGATTAATGGCGTTGCGGCCGCCGACGCGCTGCAGATAGATGTCCGCCGCCGAGCCGATGCCGCGCGTGAAGACGAACGTTTCGCCGGTCGGCGCGATCGAGGGTGAAAGCTCGGGGCCTTGCTCGTGCGTCACCTGCGCGAAGCGCGGACGGACGGTGCGATGCTCGTGATTTCGCCCGCCCAGGACCCATCCCGCGCCGAGACCGGCCAGGAGCAGTCCGAGCGCAATCGCGCCGGTGGCGATGCGGCGGCTCGGCATGGCCGGCACTTCGACAGTGGGAAGAGTGCCGGAGCCGCTGGAAAGCATGTCGAGCTGAAACGCCAGGTCGCGCGCCGACTGGAACCGCTCCTCCGGCTGCTTCTCGAGACAGCGCCGGATGACGCGCTCGAGGCCGGGCGTGAGATTCGGATTCGCCGCGCCGAGGTCGGGCGGCTCTTCGCGCAGGATCGCCGACATCGTGTCCGCCGCCGAGGCGCCGCGGAAGGGATGCTCCCCCGCCACCATCTCGAACATCACCGTGCCGAGCGAAAAGATGTCGCTGCGGCCGTCGACCGAATGGCCGCGCACCTGCTCGGGCGACATGTAGCCGACCGTGCCGATGACGGTGCCGGGCGAGGTGTCCTGCTCCATCGTCCGTTCGTCGGAGAGCGCGAAATCGTCGGCGCTGCGGAGCTTGGCGATGCCGAAATCGAGAATCTTCACCCGCCCGTCTTTCGTGACGAAGAGATTCTCCGGCTTGAGATCGCGATGCACGATGCCGCGCTCGTGCGCTGCGGCGAGCCCGTTCGCGATCTGAATCGCGTAATCGACCGCCTTCCGCACCGGCACGCGCGCCGCCACGCCGTCGTCGCGCATGACACTGCGCAGCGTCTGTCCGTCGAGGAGCTCGGTGACGATGTACGGATGTCCGTCCGCCGTGCCGGCGTCGAAGATCGTGAGGAGATTCGGGTGGCTGAGGGCGCCGCTTGCGCGTGCCTCCTGCTCGAACCGGTGCATCCGGTCTGCGAACTTCGCGAACGTCGCCGGCAGAACCTTCACCGCGACATCACGTCGGATGCGCGGATCATGCGCCCGATACACCTCGCTCATCCCCCCGGCGCCGAGGCGGGAGATGATCTCGTAAGGACCGAGGCGAGTACCGGGCTGGAGCGACATCGGACGGGAGCATTGTAAGGGGCGGACCCGCTCGCTGCACGCGCCGGAAGCAGCGAGCGGGATTCAGTCTGTCAGCCGCGCAGAAATTCGCCGCCGTCTGCGGGCGTGCGCGAAAGATCGGGCGAAGTGACGGCGCTCACGAAACATTTCGGGGCGTGGGCCGAATAATCGAGGCGACATGAGCTACACGGACTGGCTTCGTCGGCAGGCAGAGAAACTCGAGGAGGAGATCGGCGGTCACTCCGTCTTCGACAGCGAGCGCCCCGCCTCCGCGGCGCAGCTCGCGGAGCTGCGGGCGAAAGTGGTCATCCACACTTACCTCAAGCAGCAGTTGCTTCGGCGCGAGACGGTGGTCGCGCGCGACGAGGAGTACGACACGCAGGAGTTCGTACTCGTCCGCCGCGCGCAGTAACGCGATCCACACGTTCAGCGTCCGGTCGGTAAACGCTCACTCCTGAGCCGGTGCCAGGCTGCCGAGAAAACCGGAGAGCTCCGACATCGAAGCTTTGTTCACGATCGGAATGCCGTCCGCGAATGCTTTGGCCACGACGCCGAAGCCGGTGACGACG
>DASVUA010000814.1:0-5572 GCA_036387295.1 Thermoanaerobaculia bacterium
AAATCAACTCCTTCGCGAATCGTGACGGATGGGATTCAGGCGCCATTCTGGCGCGACGGTTCGGTCCCCTGGTTCGCACGCTTCTTCAAGTGGAGCGGCGGGCTTTAGCCCGCCGATTGTTGCTCGGCGGGCTAAGAGCCCGCAGCTCCACCAAATGTGGCGTGCGGAATCGCGGGCGGGCTAGGGGGAGCCGGCGGCTGCGCCTATGTCGCGTCGTGGGGTGCGTTTGAATGCGCGCCAGAGGATCACCGCCGCGATGAGGAGGACGAAGGGGACGACGAGGGGGAGGAAGATCGCCAGGGCGCTGAAGGCGAAGGAGACGACGTCTTCGATCAGCGAGAGCACGGGATTCGCGCAGCCGAACGTCGTCGCGCTCGACGCGACGCGTGTTCCTGCTTTCAGCGAGTGAAAGGCGAGCGAGGTCGGGGTCCCGACGATGAATCCGACCACGGCCGCGATGGTGGGGTCGACGTTGACGCCTGTGAGTGCGGCTGCCGTCGCGATCGTGGCGGCGGCGGGACGGATGAACGTGCCGATCGAGTCGAGCAGGTGATCGAGTGCCGGGACTTTGTCACCGATGATCTCGATCACCGCGGCGACGATGAGGACGGTCAGTCCGGTATCGGACGACAACCAGTCGAACTTCTGACCTAGCTCGATGCCGGCGAGGTTGAACCGCGCGGCGCCGGAGAGCAGCAGGAGCGGAATGAACGTATTGAGGCCGGTCGAGGCGGAAAGGCCGAGCCCGAGCAGGATTGCGAGGACGGCACTGGTCGTGTCCACGGGCAAATGGTCTCACAACGCGCGAGCGTGGCGCGGGATCGCGGGCCTCAGGCCGTGAGCGTGGCCGGCTGCGAGGCGCCGGCGCTGTCGCGGCGCTGCACGGCGAGATCGAGCTGGCGGCGCAGGAACTGTTCGAACTCGATGCCGACGACGCGAAGCTCCTGCGGTACGAGCGAGCTGGTGGTCATGCCGGGCAGCGTGTTCGTTTCGAGAAAATAGACGCCCTCTTCGGTCGCCATCAGATCCGTGCGTGAATAGCCGGCGCATCCGAGGGCCAGGTGCGACTCGAGTGCCGTCCGCTGTGCGTCGAGACGCATCTCGTCCGGAATGTTCGCCGGACAGATCTCGCGCGTACCGCTGCCGAGGTACTTCCCCTCGTAATCGAACGCGCGATTCGGATCGACTTCGATCTCGATTACCGGCAGCGCGAATGGCCCCTCGCCCTGATCGAGCACGCCGCAGGTGAGCTCGCGGCCGCGCAGGAACTGCTCGATGATGTACGGCACTCCGCGCGCGATCACTTTCTCCGCAACGTCGTCTGCATCGCCGTCGCGATCGAGAAAGAAGAGCCCGCGGCTCGAGCCGCCGGCGAGCGGCTTGAGGACGATGCGCTCGTGGCGCGACAGCATGTCGCTGATCGTCTCGCGCACCGCGGACGCGGTGCGTGTGACGCGCGATTCGGCGGTGCGGACGCGTCCTTTCACCATCTCCTTTGCCTGTTCCTTATCGAACGCGGCCGCGCTGGCGGCGGAGCCGGAGCCGGTGAACGCGATGCCGCGGCGCTCGAAGAGCTCCTGCAGCGTCCCGTCCTCGCCGCCGGTGCCGTGCAGCGCGAGGAGGAACACGGGATCCGCAACGGGGAGCGTATCGAGTGCCTGCTCGATGTCGGGAAAGATCGCCGGCCGCGACGGGAGGAAATCGAGCTCGAACGGCCGCTGATGCCCGAGGAGATCGTTCAGCGCGACGTCGTAAACCGCCCCGTCCGGCGCCCAGAACCAGGCCAGTGTTCCTGCCCCGAGGGTACGCACGATGTTCTGCGCCGAAGCTACCGAAACGTGGCGCTCGTCGGAAGGGCCGCCGAAGAGAACGATGGTGGTGTGATGCACGTGCGCCGCTGGTGCAAAGGTGTTGCCGTGGGATTGCTCCGGCCTCAGGCGTTAGGCGTTTGAGGTGCGCTGCCCGTGGGCGACGCACCGCCAATGCCTAACGCCCAACGCCCGTTCCTCAATACTTCTGCCCGCACTCCGGACAGAACTTCGGCGTTCCCTCGGCTTCGTGTCCGCACTCGGCGCAGCCGCGTTTCGGGTTGAGGGCGGCGCCGCAGTCGTGGCAGAACTTGCCGCCTTGTGTTTTGGCCCCGCAGTCGCCGCAGACGGCGCCGCTGACCTGCTTCACGTTGCGTTGTTTGGTCCAGTCCACGGTGCGCGCTTTCTCGTGGATCTGCTCGCGTGCGGCTTCCGCTTGCGCGGCCGCCATTTCCTCATCGAGATCGGGCGCGCAGTTTTCGCAGAGGCCGGCTTTGTTGTTCCAGCAGATCGGCTTGCAGACCCAGTTGCCGCAGCGCGTGCATTGTTTGAAGGTCGGCGAGATCTCGGAGACGGCGTCCTTGAGCGCTGAATCGTGGGCGGTGCCGCCGACCGCGCGCTGCACTTCGTACGCGCTGTCCGCAACGCGTCCGAAAACGCCGCCGAACAGGCCGCCGGCTACGCGCGCCGCCGAGCCCAGCATCCCCATCTTGGAGGTCTGGAACGACGACATGTAGCCGTTCGAGCACTTCTCGCAATAGAACTTGAATTGATACCCGCGGTCGGTGGAAAGATCTTCGTAATTGCCGGTGAATGGAATGGCAGGAGGCATGGCCGTTAGCTTAGCATCCGCCCCGTATGGTGAGGCAACACGCGGGCGCCGCGCTGATCTTCATTGCGCTCACCGCCGGCATGACCTGGCCGCTGGTCCTCAACCTCGACCGCGCCGTCTCGGATCCGGGCGATCCGTTCATCAACACCTGGATTCTCGACTGGGATTACCACGCCACGTTTCACCAGCCGCTGTCGCTCTTTCACGCGAACGCGTTTCACCCGGCCAGATACTCGCTGGCCTACAGTGAGAACCTCTATGCGATCGCGGTGCTGCTCTTCCCCTTGCGTGCAGTGGGCGTCGACGCCATTTCTGCCTACAACCTCGCCATGCTGGCGGGATTTGCGTTCTGCGGGTTCGCCGCCTATCTCCTCGGCCTGCATCTCACCGGATCGTGGACCGCTGGCCTCGCGGCCGGGGTGTTCTACGCGTTCGTCCCGTTCCGCTTCGTCCATCTTTCGCACCTGCAGCATGTGTGGGGCGGCTGGTTGCCGCTGCTGCTCCTGGCGCTGCTGCGGTATGCGCAGCGTCCGACGCGGCGACGTGCGATCGTCTTCGCGCTGGTGTTCGTGCTCAATGGCCTGACGAACATTCATTACCTGCTCTTCGGTGCATTCGCCGCCGGCATTACGGCGCTGCTGCTGTTGCCGCGCTCGACGTGGCGCGAGCTGGGGTTCGCAATGGCCGGCGCGCTGCTCGTGCTCGCGCCGTTTCTCTATCCGTACGCCGCCGTGGCGAAGCTGTACAACATGCAGCGGAGCTGGGACGAGGTGGCGCGCTTTTCCGCGGTGGCGCGCGACTGGCTGCCGGGTGCGATCGAACCGGAACGCCGCCTGTTTCCCGGCGCGCTGACGTACCTCGCCTCGCTCGCGGCGCTGTTCGTCGCGCGCCGCCGCACCGCGCCTCTCGCGCTGGCGGCGCTCTGGATCGCGATCGGGTTTCTCGGCTCGCTCGGCCTCAATTTCGAGCTGCACAAGTTTCTGTTCGGCGCGGTGCCGGGCTTTCGCGCGATTCGCGTGCCGGCACGCTGGGCCGTCATTGCGCACGTCGGGATCGCGATTCTCGTGGCACTCCTCACGGCCGCCATCGCCCGCCGCCATCGCGCCGCCGCGCTGGTGGTTCCGCTGCTTTTCGCGATTCATCTCTGGTTCGGGCCGGTGCGCTGGTATCTCTACGATCCGAAAACGCCGGAGGTCTACACCTGGCTCGCACGGCAGCAGGTGCGCGGCGTCATCGAGCTGCCGCTCGAATCGCTGGCCAGCGACTACGAGTACATGCTCCATTCGACGCGGCATCACCGGCCGATGGTGAACGGCATCTCGGGATTCGCGCCGCCGCAGCGCGACGAGCTTTCGCGCATGGCACGTGAGGAGCCGATCTCCGATGCGTTCGTCGACAAGCTGCGCGACTCGCAGGTCGATACGATCATCATGCATCCCGATCTGATGGGCGGCGTGAGCGCCGCGCGGCAGGAGTGGCTGCGGCGCGAGCTGGCGCGCGGCCGCCTCACCTTTGTCCGCCATTTCCACACGCGTCTCCTCGGCGACTGGGTGTTTCGCATCGCCGACGAACCTGCGGCCGCGAAGCCTTCCCCGATTCCGCCCGCGGTCGAGCGTTTCCTGCGCAATGAGCCGCCGTGCGGCAGCGGCACGACCGGCAATCTCGAGCTCCCGAATCCGAACGAGCATTTCCGCGGAGCCGCACGCTTCGCCGGCTGGACCGTCTCGCCGTACGGGATTCGAAGCGTCGACGTCTGGTTCGACAACCGGACGCATCGCGAGCGCGCACGCCTTTCTTCCGACCCGTGGCTCGACACCCGCTGCGCCGGACGGCCCGGCGCCGGGAGCGCGCGCTTCACGGCTGCATTTCAGAAGCGGCCCGCCGGCGTGCGGCGCCTCACCGACGTGCAGGTCGAGGTGACGGACGGCCGCGGCGAGAAGACGGTGTTCGACGATCGCTGGATTACGTGGCAGTAGCGCTTTTGCTAGCATCCGCGCCGTACCAGGAGGAAAGAAAGATCAATGCGTAAAACCTTACTCACCGTTCTGGCGCTCGCGATTGCGACGAGTGCCTTCGCCCAGCAGCAGATTCGCTCGCCGCGTCCGAGCCCGTCCGCATCCCTCACCCAGACGATCGGCATCACCGACATGACCATCAAGTTCA
Source organism: Thermoanaerobaculia bacterium (assembly GCA_036387295.1). Taxonomy (GTDB): domain Bacteria; phylum Acidobacteriota; class Thermoanaerobaculia; order Gp7-AA8; family Gp7-AA8; genus QHVT01. The sequence continues at coordinate 4,804 of DASVUA010000814.1, forward strand.
GCCGTCCCGGCGTGAAGGGGCGCGCAATCTGGGGCGCGCTCGTGCCGTACGGCAAGGTCTGGCGCGCCGGCGCGAACGAGGCCACCACGATCACGTTCAGCGATGACGTCTGGATCGGCGGACAGAAGCTGGCGAAAGGGACCTACAGCTTTCACGCGACGCCGGGCCGCGATCAGTGGACGCTGCACTTCAACAGCGTGGCCGATCAGTGGGGGAGCTACAGCTACGACGCCACGAAAGACGTCGTGACCGTGAAGGCGACGCCGCGCGCCGCTGCGCACGAGGAGTGGATGAACTTCGCGGTGGAAGACATGACCACCGATACCGCGACCGTCGCCCTGCGCTGGGAAAAGATCGCGGTGCCGTTCACCGTCGACACCAAGTCGACCGAGCGGACGATGGCGCAGTTCCGCAGCGCCATGAATCCCGATTGGCGCACGCCGTACATGGCCGCCAACTTCGCGTTCGACAACAAAGGCGCCGCCACCGACGCGGAAATGAATCAGTGGATCGAGCAGTCGCTCAAGGCGAACCAGAACATCGCCAACCTTTATCTCCGCGCCCGCATGGCCGAACGCGCCGGCAACAAAGCCGACGCCGTCCGCTACGGCGAAATGGCCATCGCCGCCGCCACCCCGCAGCAAGCCGACTTTGCGACCGAAGTGCGCCGCAACGTCGATCTCTGGAAGAAGTAAGTTGATGCAGCGGAGCGGCCGGTTTCGGTCGCTCCTCTGCCACGCGCACCGTCTCTCGAGTGGAGCGGCGGGGG
>DASVUA010000815.1:0-3195 GCA_036387295.1 Thermoanaerobaculia bacterium
CGCAGCGCGGCCGAGGTCGTGGGCGTGCGTCATCTGGCGCGGAAGTGGGCCGTCGAGCTCGGGCTGAGCCTCGTCGAACAGACGAAGATCGTCACCGCCGCGAGTGAGCTCGCGCGCAACATGATCGATTACGGCGGCGGCGGCACGATGACCGCCGAAGCTCTCGACGACGGCATTCGCCGCGGACTGCGGCTGATCTTCGAAGATCACGGTCCCGGAATCGCCGACCTGAACGCGGCGCTGCGCGACGGCTTCACCACCGGCTCCGGCATGGGCCTCGGCCTCGGCGGCGCGAAACGCTTGTCGAACGAGTTCGAGGTGAAGACCGGGGCCGACGGAACGCGCATCACGATCGTCCGCTGGAAGGGGGCGTCATGACGCGCATGGGGCGAGTGGTCCGAGTCACGGACGCAAGCGAAGTGGCCAGTGCGCGCCGCATTGCGACACAGTGTGCGAGCGCGCTGCGGCTCAGCGAGCAAATCACCGGCAAGGCTGCGCTCGTGACGACCGAGCTCGCGACGAACATCCTGAAACATGGCGGCGGCGGCTCGATTCTGTTCGGATCGGATCATGACGACGACAAATCGCTGACGATCATCGCCATCGACAAAGGCCGCGGCATCGAGAACATCAACACGGCACTGCGCGACGGCTACTCGACCGCCGGCAGCTCCGGTACGGGCCTCGGCGCCGTGCAGCGCGCGGCAGCGACGTTCGACCTTTACGCATTTCCGGAACGGGGGACGGCCGTCTTCTGCCGCCTCGACGAGGAGGGGCCGCGTCCGCCGGTGTTCAACGCGCCGTCACGCATCGCGGTCGGCGGCATTTGCATCGCGTTGCCGGGTGAAGAGCAGTCGGGCGACGCGTGGACTGCGATGGCCACGCGCGACACGGTGACGATCGGCGTGGCCGATGGGTTGGGCCACGGCATGGCCGCCGGCACCGCATCCGCGGCCGCGGTGCGCGTCTTTTCCGAAAGCACCGACCGGTCACTCGACGAGATTCTGGAGGAATCGCACGCTGTTCTCCGCCCGACGCGCGGCGCGGCGGTCGGACTCGCCCGCATTCACCTCGGGCAGGGACGGCTCGAGTTTTCCGGCGTCGGCAACATCGCTGGTACGATCACCGAAGACGATGGCACGATGCGGCGCGTGGTTTCGCTCAACGGCATCGTCGGTCATGAGATGAGGAAAGTGCAGACGTTTTCCTATCCGTGGGCCGCGAGGTCGGTGTTGATTCTGCAGTCCGACGGCGTCTCGTCGAGCTGGAACGCCGCCAACTATCCCGGCCTGCTGCAACACGAGCCCGCATTGATTGCCGCGGTCATTTACCGCGATCATTGCCGCGGCACCGACGACGCGACCGTCGTCGTGGCGAAAGCGTCCTGATGCCCCCGAAGCCACTCTCATCGATTTCCCTCCACTTCGAGTACGACCTCGTCGCCGCGCGGCGCCGTGCCCGCCAGATCGCCGCGCTGGTCGGTTTCGACGAACAGGACCAGACCCGCATCGCCACCGTGGCCTCCGAAATCGCGCGAAATGCGTTGCGCTACGCGGGCGGCGGGCGCATCGAATTCGGGGTCGATGATCGCGACGGAACCCAGGCGCTGTGCATGACCGTCAGCGACCGCGGCCCCGGCATCGAGAATCTCGACAAGATCCTCAGTGGCCGTTATCGGTCGCAGACCGGCATGGGCCTCGGGATCCTCGGCGCGCAGCGTCTGATGGACGACGTGCAGATCAACACCGCTCCCGGCAAAGGGACGACGGTCGCGCTTCGCAAACGCCTTCCGCCGGCCGCCCCGCAGCTCAGCGACGGCGGAGTGATCAAGCTCGTCGACCAGCTCGCGAGGCAGGCGCCGGAAAGTCCGCTCGAAGAGATCCAGCAACAGAACGGGGAGCTGCTCAAGGCGCTGAGCGAGTTGAACGAGCGGCAGGAAGAGCAGGAGCGGCTCAACCAGGAGCTCGAGGATACGAATCGCGGGGTGCTCGCGCTGTACGCGGAGCTCGACGAAAAAGCGGAGTCACTCAGCCGCGCCGATCAGGCCAAGTCGCGCTTTCTTTCCGACATGGGCCACGAGTTCCGCACGCCCGTGAACTCGATTCTCGCGCTCGCGCGGCTGCTCGAAGAGGCGGATCTCAACAGGGAGTCGCGCAAGCAGCTCGACCTCATCCGCCGTGCAGCCGAGGATCTCGAGAGTCTGGTGAACGATCTCCTCGATCTCGCCAAGATCGAAGCGGGAAAGATCGAGATCCGCGCCGCCGAGTTCGAGGTGACGAATCTGTTCAGTGCGCTGCGCGGCATGCTGCGGCCACTGCTCATGAATCGCTCGGTGTCGCTGGTGTTCGACGAGCCTGAGAACCTGCCGGCGCTCTGTACCGACGAAGGGAAGCTCGCGCAGATCCTGCGGAACTTCATCTCGAACGCGCTGAAGTTCACCGAGGCGGGAGAAGTGCGGATCTCGGCCTCGCAGGGACAGGCGGGGAAAACCGTCACGTTCTCGGTCGCCGACACCGGGCTCGGGATCGCGCCGGAAGATCAGGAGCGGATTTTCGAGGAGTTCACGCAGGTGGACAATCCGCTGCAGCGCCGCCAGAAAGGCACCGGTCTCGGTCTGCCGCTCACGCGCAAGCTGGCGACGCTCCTGGGCGGCGAGGTGGGGGTGCGCAGCACGCCCGGCATCGGCTCGACGTTCTGGGCCGAGGTGCCGATCCGCTACGTCGCCGAAGGCACGACGCCGCGCCGCCCCGGAGCGGGCCCGGCGCCACCGCTGCCGCTGCGCGTCCTGGTCGTCGACGACGATGAAGCGGCGCGCTACACCGTCTCCACGTTCGCCACGCGTCCCGGCACCGAGATCCTCGAAGCCGAGAACGGCCTGGCCGGAATCGCACGCGCTCAGGTCGATCGCCCCGACATCATCCTGCTCGACCTCATGATGCCCGGCATCGGCGGTCATGAAGTGCTGCAGCGTCTCAAGAGCGATCCGGCCACAGCGGGCATTCCGGTCGTGATCGTGACTTCGCGCTTCGTGAATGAAGAAGAGAAGCGGCAGATCCTCACGAAAGCGGTGAACGTGATCTACAAAGGCGATCTCGCCCGCGACACGGTGACGCGCGCCATCGACCACGCCCTCGGCCGCTAAAGGGTCGTCTGAGGTGGAGCGGCGGGCTCTTAGCCCGCCGGCAGCAAAAGAGA
>DASVUA010000816.1:0-6925 GCA_036387295.1 Thermoanaerobaculia bacterium
TCAGCCCGCCGGCAGCAAAGAAAAGCTCGGCGGGCTAAGAGCCCGCCGCTCCACCGTTCAGTTCGACAACGCCTGGCGCAGCTTCTCTTTCGCGCGTTGATAGAGTGGGCCGACGCTGCCGATCGGGAGGTTCGCGGCGGCGCTGACTTCTTCGTACGAACGCTGCTCGAGGCCGATCAGCGTGCAGAGCGTGCGTGAGCGGTCGTCGAGGCGGGCGAGGGCCTGGTGAACGGCGAGCACGCTGTCGTCGGCGGGGGTGACGGTCGGCTCGGGCATCTCGCCGCTGCGTGCGCGGGTGCGGGTGCGGCGGTCGATCTCCTGGCGGCAGAGATTTGCGATCGTCCCGGAGAGCCAGGTGCGCGGCGTGCGGACCGATCCTCGCTTCTCGAGATACAGCAGCCAGGTTTCCTGCACCAGTTCCTCGGCGTCTTCGGCGGGAAATCCGAAGCGGCCGCGCGAGATTGCGTGCAGCGTTTTGACCGTCGCGGCGTAGAGCGTGTCGTCGTCGGCATGCGCCGCTTCCGCCTCTTCGACGATCGCGAGCATCTCCTGCAGCGCGGCCATCAACTCGTCTTCGAGGAGCGGCGTGCGGAGCACGAGCGCGGCGCCGCGCTCGCGCAGACGCGCAACCGTGGCCTCGTCGGCATACGCGGTCATCGTCGCCACGCGCGAGCGGGGGCTGATGCGCCGCACCGCGTCGAGCAGACGAAATCCATCGTCCTCGCTGCGCATCCGGAGGTCGGCGAGGATGACAGGGAAGAATTCGCTCGCGATCAGCGCTTCGGCCGAGTCGCAATCCCACGCGCCTTCGGATTCGATCGAATGCAACTCGAGCACTGCCTGAATGCCTGCCACGACCGCAGGTTCATCGTCGACTACTAGAATTTTGGACATTGGCCTCTCTCTCTCGACCGGAGAGATATCAATCGGCGGGCCAGCCGTAAGTCGCTGAAAACAAAGGAACAGCGGGGTTATGTAGGAGTCGTCTGGCTGGACGAGCGTTCATTTTCCGGACACGACGCCGGCCTGCAGTCCGGCGGGAACGGTGCCGTGATGTTCCACGCCGGAAGACTGCTAATGTCTGGTGCTGCGGGTGGCCGTCGGACGCTGGCCCGCGGGCGCGGCGGACATCACCCGCGCGAGCGTCTCCATCAATGAATCCGACTCATACGGCTTGAGGAGGAAGCTCACGTTCTCGCCGTCGAGCAGTTCCTCGAGACCGCCGCGATCGGCGTGTCCGGTCGAGAACACCACCGGCAGGTGCGGGGAGAGCTCGCGCATCCGGACGAACACCGCTTTCCCGTCCATGTCGGGCAGTCCTACGTCGAGCAGCACGGCGTCGAATTGCTCCTCGCGGACTTTCGCGAGCGCGGCGGCGCCGGTCTCTGCGCGCGACACCGTGTAGCCTTCGAATTCGAGCAGCGACATCAGCCCCATCGCCACGGTGGAATCGTCTTCGACGAGGAGGATGTGGCGCGTGGCGCGCGCACCGGCCGGCTCGCTGTCCTCCTGGCGCGAGGGGGCGGGCTTCGCTTCCGGCGCGAGCGGCAGAAAGAGGTGGAACGTCGTTCCTTCGCCGACCGCGCTCTCGATGAAGATCTCGCCGCCGTGCCGGAGCACGACCTGATGCGTCACCGCGAGTCCGAGGCCGGTGCCGCTCTTTTTCGTCGTGAACAGCGGCTCGAGCGCGTGGCGCAGCGTCTCTTCGGACATGCCGCAGCCGGTGTCGGAGATCAGGAAGTGCACATATCCATCGGGCTCCGCCGGAGCGGCGAACGGGAACCGCGCATCGCGCGGCTCGCGCCGCGCGGTGATGCGGATCGTGCCGCCGCTCGGCATCGCGTCGCGGGCATTGAGGATGAGATTCACGAAGATCTGGTGCAGCTGGTTCGCATCGCCTTCGACCGAGAGCGGCTCGACGTCGATGTGAATGTCGTAGATGGTCGAGAGCAGCGAGCGCGCCTCCATCGAGACGGCATGCATCCACGATTCGAGATCGACGCGTGCACGCACCGGCTCGGCCGGCTGCGTGAAACGAAGAATGTCCTGCGTGATCCGCCGCCCGCGTTTGACGGAGTTGGCGATGTGGTCGAGCGACGTGGCGACTTTCTGCGGCGAAGGAGCGCGGCGCACCACTTCGACGAAGGGCGCGATGCCCATCAGGACATTGTTGAACTCGTGCGCGACGGTGGCGGCGAGACGCCCGAGGCTGGAGAGGCGATTCGCCTGCTCCAGCCGCGCCTCGAGCTTGCGGCGTTCGGAAAGATCGGTGAAGGTCACGACGACGCCGACGTGCTGCCCTTCGTCGATGATCGGCGCTGCTGAGTAAGCGACGGGGAGGGGCGTTTCATCGCCTCGGCTGAACGTATCGCTGTTCCCCGTGGCAGCCTCTCCGGTCTCGAGCACGCGCAGGATGGAGCACTGCTCTCTGGTCGAGCAGGGATGCAGGAGGTCGTGCATCGGTTGCCCGAGGAGCTCTTCCGGCGTTCGCTGGAGGAAGGCGGCGGCGGCGCGATTCACCATCGTGCCGCGCCCCGCGCGATCGATCGTGAAAATGCCTTCCACGGTCGACTCGAGCAGCAACTGCAGATTGCGCGTGACACGCTCGCGCTCCTCGGTCACCCGGCGCGTTTCGGTGATGTCGCGCGCGAAGCCGTAGACCTCCGAGACCGTGCCGCCCTCCGCTTTCGGGAACGAGGAGACATCGATGTGCACGCGGCGGTCTTTGCCCTGCAGCGTCATTTCCGTGTGCGCCGCGCGTGCGCTGGTCAGCATCTTCGTGAAGAGCTGCTGCAGACGCTCGCGATCCTCGGGCACGATCACGTCGACGAATGGCCGGCCGAGCCACTCGTTGCGCGACCAGCCGGTGATCGTTTCGAACGCCGCATTCAGCGCGACCAGGCGTCCCTGCGCGTCGATCGTGAAGATGATCTCCGTCGCGCCGTCGACGATGCGGCGGTAGCGGTGCTCCGATTCTTCGATGACCTGTCGCGCGAGCTCGCGCTCGATCGCCTCGGCCAGGATGTTCGCGACCGTTTCCAGAAAATCGACGTCGTCCGTGCGGAAATGCCGCGGCGTGCGCGATTGCGCGGAGAGCACGCCGAACGTCTGCGCGCCGCTCGTCACCGGCACCATCGCCCCGCTCCTGATTCCGTACGGCACGGTCGCCTCGTACGTGCGGAAGCGGGTCTCGGTCGCGTAGTCGTCGACGACGATCGGCTGCCGCGTCAGCAGCGTCTGGCCTGCATGCGTGTCGGCAGCGATCGGGATCTCCGTCGGCAGATCGCTGCTCCACACCGTCCCGGCTCTGCGGCGCAACGTGTTGGCCGAGGTGACCTCGTTGAAGAACACGAAGTCGACGCCCGCGCCGAGCATCAGCAGCTCGCACGCACGATCGAAGACCTCCGTGTCGAGCGCGTTCAGCACGAGGCGGCCGAGCTTCGCGATCGCGCTCTGCTGCCGTGCGCGCGTCGTCAGTTCGAGATCGGCGAGCGCGCGGTCCATGGCCTGTCCGATGAGCGTGGCGATGGAGCGGAGAAACTCGACGTCGTGCGCCGCGAACACGCGCTCCTGGCGCGTGTGCACGCCGAGGATGCCCCACTCGGTGCCGTCGGCGGAGTAGATCGGCACCGTGGTTCCGCCGTGCAAGCCGTTGCCGGTGAAGAGCTCGTCGCGCAGCGGCTCGCCGGTTGGCGCGAGGCGCGCGACGCGGAGCTCACGGGCCGGCCAGCCCTCGCCGGCAAGGAGCAGCAGGTCCTCGCCATCCTGACGGAAGATGCTGCTGCGCTCGACTTCGAGGACCAGATGAACCGCCGATGCAGCCTGCTCGAGGAGAAAGTCGATCGAGGCGCCGGTGAGTGCAATCTGTCCGAGGTTCGCCACCGCCGATTGCTGAATCGTGCGGCGGCGCAGTTCTTCCTCGCGCTCCCGCTCCTCGGTGACGTCCTGCACGACGCCGATGATTTTCAACGGCTGCCGCTGCGCACCGAAGACATAACGGGTGCGCATCATGATCGTCCGTTCCGCCCCGCCACGCACGATGCGGAACTCGGTGCTGACCGGCTCGAGCTGATCGTGCGACATCCGCTGGAGATCGCGGATGCGCGCACGGTCGTCGGGATGAATGAGGTCGAAGATCGGATCGAGCGAGCCGCGCGCGTCGGGCTCGAGCCCGGTCAGCCGGCAGAGGCCCTCGGACCACTGACGGTGTCCCGTCGCAAAGTCGTAGGTCCAGCTTCCGACCCGCGCGATCTCCTGCGCCGCGGCCAGCTGCAGCTTGTGCGCGCGCAGTTCGTTCTGCACGTTCTGCTGCTGGGTCAGGTCGTGCGATACGCCCACCACGCCGATCAGCTTTCCGGCTTCGTCCAACATCGGCGAGCTCACGACGAGCGCAGGGAAGGTGCTGCCGTCGCGGCGCGCGAGGACGATCTCTCCCATCCAGCTCTCGCCGCGGACGAGGCGTGCCAGGATGGCCGCCGCTTGTTCATCCGATTCCGGCGCCGCGGTGATTTCGACGACCGGCGCCCCGAGCGTTTCTTCGGCGGTCCACCCGTACATCACCTCGGCTACCCCGTTCCAGAACGTGATTCTTCCGTTCAGGTCGGTCGCGATGACGGCCTGCTCGACACACTCGAGCAGCCGCGATTGCATCAACAGCTTTTCCTTGGCTTTCTTCTGCGCGGTGATGTCTTCCACCAGCGCGATGACGTAACCCGCTTCGCCGTTCGAATCGCGCATCACGGTGGCCGTGACGTTGGCCCAGACCACGGTGCCGTCTTTCCGGACGTAGCGCCCTTCGAAGACCGAAGGTGTGTGCGCGTCGTCGAAAAACGCCTGGTATTCGTTGAGCGAAATGCCGACGTCGTCCGGCGCGAGGAAGTCGAGCCAGCACGCGCCGATGAGATCGGTCGCGGCGTGGCCGAGAAGCGTCGCGTACCGCTCGTTGACGCAGAGCAGCCGCGCATTGCGGTCACTGTGCGCGATGCCGATCGGAGCCTGCTCGAACGTCTGCCGGTAGCGCTCCTGCGCCTCGGCCAGCGACGCTTCGAGCGCGCGCCGTGCGTCGCGGTCGCGCGCCGCATCGAGCTCGCGCTGCAGCGCGCCGGGCAGCCGCGCCAGGCGATCTTTGCTGATGTAGTCGTGCACGCCGGCGCGAATCGCTTCGGCCGAGCGCTCGTCGCCGATCGTGCCGGAGACGAGGAGGAACGGGATGTCGGCAGCGATCTCCTTGCGCACGAGGCGCAACACGTCGAGACCGGTCGCACCGCCGAGGTTGTAATCGGAGATGACGGCGTCCCATGTGCCCTCGCGGAGGGCCGGTTCGAGCTGCTCGATACTCGACAGCACGCGCGGCTCGAACGAGAAGCCGGCGCGCTTCAACGCGGCGACCGCAAGCAATGCGTCGTCTTCGTTGTCGTCGATGAACAGCAGACGCATCACGCGTTCTCCGGCGGGATCCGGTTGAGCATCAGCCAGTACATCCCGATCTGCTGCGCCGAGTCGAGGAACTGCTCGAAATCGACCGGCTTGACGATGTAGCTGTTCGCACCCGAGGCGTAGGTCTGCACGAGATCGCGCTCCTGCGCGGACGAGGTCAGTACGACGACCGGCAGATGGCGGGTCAGCGGATTCGCGCGAATGCGCCGCAACACCTCGAACCCGTCGATGCGCGGAAGCTTGAGGTCGAGCAGCACGACCGCAGGATGCGCCTGCGGCGGCTCGTCGGCGGTACCGTGCAGGATGCGCAGCGCCTCCGCTCCGTCACGTGCGACGACCACTTCGTTCGCCAGCCGGCTCCGTTTGAATGCGAGCAGCGTCAGGTCGATGTCGTCCTCGTTGTCCTCGACGAGCAGAATGCGTTGAATCACGATGCGATCTCCTGGGGCGATGAAAGGGTGAAGAAAAAGGTCGCGCCTTTTCCCGGCGCCGACTCGGCGCGGATGCTGCCGCCGTGGCGCCGGATGATGCGCTGCACGAGAGCCAGGCCGATGCCGGTGCCTTCGAACTCGGTGGGCTGCAGCCGCTGAAAGGGGGCGAAGATCTTTTCGCTGTACTGTGGATCGAAGCCCGCGCCATTGTCGCGGACTGCAAACGCGCCGTCGGCGTCCGCGAACACTTCGATGAGCGGGTTCTCACGGCGCGACGAGAACTTCACCGCATTGCCGATGAGGTTCTCGAGCACGATGCGCAGCAGATGCGGATCGGCGCTCGCGACGAGGTTCGGCTGAATGTCGAACTCCACGTCGCGGCCTGTCCTCTCGCGTGCCTCGGCCGCCACTTCGCGCGTCAGCGCGGTGACGTCGACTTCCGCGCGACGCAGCGTTTTCGTGGTGAGCCGCGAGAGGCTCAGCAGGTCGTCGATCAGCAGCGACATCCGTTGCGTCGCCATGCGCACGCGCCTGAGGTACTCCTTCCCCTCCGCGTCGAGCACGTCGTCATAGCTGGTCTGCAACTCACGGCTGAAGCCATCGATCGCGCGCAGCGGTGCGCGGAGGTCATGCGACACGGAATAGCTGAACGTTTCGAGCTCCGCGTTCGCTTCGGCAAGCCGCGCCGCGAGCGCCTCGATCTCGCGCGGATCGCCCTCTGTCTCGGTCCCTTCGATCGCATCGAGGCGCGCGCTGAGGATTTCGTGCGCCCGTTCGAGCTGCCGCCGCGCCTCCGTCCGTTCGGTGGTGTCGATGGCGAAGGCGATGTTCGTGTTCGCGTCGATGGCCGCGATCGCCAGGATGGCGAAGAAACGCGATCCATCCGGACGGACGAACTCTTTCTCGAACGGCTCGCAACGGCCTGTCTCGAGCAGGCGGCGGATCACTGCACGATGGACTTCTTCCTCGTCCGGCAGATTGCGGCTGCTCCACTTCCAGCCGGGGAGCTCACCGCGCGACACCGAGAAGAGCTCGAGAAATGCATCGTTCGCGTCGCT
>DASVUA010000817.1:0-2954 GCA_036387295.1 Thermoanaerobaculia bacterium
GGCCATCTGCGTGTACAGCTCCTCGAGCTCCGCCTTGTCGCGCAGGGAGTTGATCATCTTGCCGAACGAGCGCCCGAGGATGCCGACTTCATCGTTGCGCGTCAGATCGGGAGTCACGCTGTAATCGCCTGCCGTCACCGCCTGCGCGATACCGGCGAGCTGCTCGATCGGGCGCGTCAGGCGCTTTGCGATCAACCAGGAAAGGAGAAATGCGAGCAGCAGCGCAATCCCGCCGCCGATGAGCAGCGTGTTCTCGATCTCCCGAAACGGCGCGAGCTCGCGGTCGAGCGAGCGGAGGAACACCGCGCTGCCGGCGATCTCGTTGCCGGAACGGAGCGGCTCGCTCGTGAGGATGTAACGGCTGCGGTCGACCGTCGCCGTCTGCGTCTTCCCGGCGGCAATCGTTCGCGGCATCACGCTCGGCGCATTCGAGGAACGGACCAGCGAACTACTGCCGGCGGCGGTGAACATCACGCCCGCGTTCGTCGATTGCGCGATACTGTTCGCAAACCGGTCTCCGATCGCCACGGCATTGACGAGGTATCCGACGCGGATGCGCGGCGTGCCGATGCCGATCGGGGCGAGGGCGGTGTGATACAGCTTGCCGTCCAGCACGAGCACGCCGGTAATCGAGTCGAGGCTCTCCTCGATCACCCGTTTGACCAGAGTGCTCTGTTCGTAGAGATCGGTGTTCGGCGGAGTGGCGGTCACCGGACGGTCGGTGCGGGCAATGAGACGCCCCTCGTCGTCGAGCAGCATCAGCAGATCGGTGCCGAACGCCACGCGGCGCTGCTCGAGCTGGTCGGCGATGCTGACGAGATTCACCGCGGGCGCTCCGGGCGCCGCCGCGTCGGCGGCGGTCGCGGTGCCGAGACCGAGCTCCACGCGGATGAAGGCCGAGAAACTCGGATCGTTTCCGAGAATCGCCGTCGGCAGTTCGAGGCGCGAGAGACGCTGACGCTCGAGCTCGCGAAACAGACGCGTGGCGCTGGTGATCGAGGTGGTGACGGTCTCGTTCGCGATGCGATCGGCCCGCTGGATGGTGATGCCGATGGCGACAGCGATGACCGCCGAGACCAGTAGAGCCGTGAGTCCGAACAGCTTCAGAACCAGCGGCACTCTCGCACGCTCGACCGTGTACTCCTTCGTCTTCGGTAGTTCCGTTTCGGAGAGGGTCTCGCGGTCCAGCGGCTGACGGCTCACTAGTAGTCCTTTGGCGCTTTGTAGGCCTGCCCGTGTTTGTTGGTGTGCTGCGTCGCCCGGAAGTTGCGGCCGTCGATGGTGAGCTGTGTCGCGCCTGCGACGGTGCCGTCGCTCTTCACTTCGATCTCGGAGGTGACGCTGCCCCCCTGCTCGTTCCACGCGATGAGGCGGTACTTGCCGGCAGGAGCTTCGATCGAATACTCCCCCTTCGCATCCGCAAATGCGTAATACGGCGTCGCCATCACGTGCACGACGGCCGACATGTTGGGGTGCACGTTGCAGTAGACGTTCACGACGCCCGGCGTGTCGAACTTGCGCGATTTGCCGGGACCTTTCCTGTAGAGGCCGAGGTCGAATGTGTACGCGGGAGTGAGCGAGAAGAGGTTGTGAGAGATCGGATCTTCGTTCGGGAACGAAATCGTGGAGCCTGCCGGCACGGCGATGACGTGCGGCAGAAACGCCTTCTGTCGCGTGGTCATGCTGAACGTGCCGGCGGCGCGTTTCGCCGCCTTCGCGGACGGCTCGAGCGAGACCAGCGTTTCATTCGGCACCGGCCGCTGGCCGCGTTTGGTGAGGAAGGAAACCCGGCCGTTCACGACCGCGGCATCGAGGCTTCCGACGAACGCCACACAGACGGCTGTCGCAAGGAAAAAACGTTTCATCTGATTGGCTCCGGGGTCGAAAAGCTTAGCACAAGAACTTGTGCGTCGGCACGCCGATTGAAGTACGAATATCGTGCAATTTTTTTGATTGCGATTACATGTGAAAGCCGTATCATTCTCGCCATGGCAGCAACGAAAACGGCGGGCATCACGTGCAATAAAGTTTCGCAGCCGTTGTTTTCCTAGGCACATCACATGCGGCAGTGACCGCACGATCTTTCAACCAGTCATAAAGCTCCCGCTCCTCCCCTCCACCACGGGGTGTGTGGGCGGTCGATCCGGTCCGCAACACCGGCGAGGTGGGTCACGGTACGTAACGTGACGCTCGTTGCGGGGCCGCCGGAAATTCATGGGGAGGAGGTACTGATTTTCACATGGATAGTTCTAATAAACCTGAGGGGGTTGCTTCGTAGCTAACGCTATGAGGTGATGCTCCACCCCGGAAGGGCGCCCGTCAAACGGCGCCCTTTTTCTTTTTCAACGCAAACGCCCCACCGCCGCCGCGATGCGCGGCATCAGGTCAGAGACGTCCACCGGCCAAAACTCCTCCTGCGCCGGATCTTCCACACGCGACCGCGACGCTCCACGCAATTCCGCGAGCTCGAGCGGCGCACCCCACCAGACGTGCCGGTAAATGCGTCCCCAGATCTCCCCCACCGCTTCAGGAGAATGCATCCGGATCGCCGCTTCGCGCCCCGCTTCCCCCAGGCGCGTGCGAAGCTCGGGAACCGCAACGAGCGCCGCGAGCAGCTCCGCGAGATTCTCCGCGGTGGCATTCACGATCGGCAGCCGCCGCGCCGTCGTGGCGAGGTCTTCTTCGTCGAGATAGACGAGCACCGGCTTGCCGAGCGCGAGCGACTCGAGCGCGAAGACGCCATAACTGCCGATGCAGAACTGATCGGCAATGACGTCGGCGGTGCGATAAAGCTCCGTCGCCTCGGCGCGCGGAACGCGCTCGACGAGCACCAGTTCGCAGTCGATCCCCGCCGCGCGCAGCCGCTCGATCGCATCGAGCAGAAAATCGGTCCCTTTCACGAAGCGGTGATTCGGCGCGTGGACGATCCGCGGCCGCGCCGCTGCCTCGCTCGC
>DASVUA010000818.1:0-4210 GCA_036387295.1 Thermoanaerobaculia bacterium
CGGGCTAAGAGCCCGCCGCTCCACTAAGCCTATCCGACGCTGAACAGGCGCCCGACCCACACGCCTCCCGATGCCGCATAATCCGCCGCCGATGAATCTTGCGCGGCGCATCGCGTGGCGGTATCTGCGGCGTCCGACCGACAAGCTCGTGTCGGCGGTGGGACTCGCCTCGATCCTCGGGCTGGTGATCGGCGTCATGGCGCTCGTTATTTCGATGGCGCTCATGACCGGCTATCGCCACGATCTGCAGTCGAAGCTCCTCGGCGGCAACGCGGAGATCTTCGTCTACTCGATCGGCTCCAACATGGCCGACCCGCGCCGCGTGATCGACACCAACGCCGCCGCCCCCGACGTCGCCCATGCCTCGCCGGTGCTCTACCAGCACGGCGTCGTCACGACCGAGACCAACACCACCGGCACCGAAGTGATGCTCAAAGGCATCGAGCCGGATCGCGGCAAGACCTCGCCGATGCTGGCCAAAGTGATCGGACCGCGGGCGACGTTTGCCGCCACCGACGGCGGCCGCGGCGTTGCAGTCGGGCGTTATCTCGCCACACGCCTCGGCGTCAAAGCGGGCGACGCGATCAGCGTCACCGTCGCCGCGAGCTCGCGCGAAGGCTTCATGCCGCGCACCGCGACCTTCCTCGTGACGAACGTCTTCGCCACCGGCTTCTACGAATTCGACGCGCGCTGGCTGTTCATCGATTTGCGTGAAGCGCAGGAGCTCATCGGCGCGGGCGCCGGCGCGAATCTGATCGAGGTGAAAATCCGCCAGGGCGCCGACATCGATACGGTCGTGAACGCGGTCGAACAGCGCGCCGGCTCGCGCTACACCGTGAGCGACTGGCGGGAGATGAACGCGCAGCTCTTCTCGCTGCTCGCCGTGCAGCAGCTGATTCTCTTCATCGTCATCGGCCTCATCGTGTTCGTCTCGACCTTCAACATCGTCTCGACGCTCATCATGACGGTGCAGGAGAAGCGACGCGAGATCGGCATTCTCACGTCGATGGGGGCGCAGCCGCGCGTGGTGCGGCGCGTCTTCATCTGGTACGGCACGATCGTCGGTGTGGTCGGCACCGCCGTCGGCGTGATCCTCGGCGCGGCGATCTGCTGGATCATCACCTATTTCGAGCTGATCTCGTTTCCGCCGGAAATCGCGGAGGTCTACTTCGTGTCCTCGATCCCCTTCGTCACGCGGCCGCTCGACCTGGCCATCATCGCCGCCTTCTCGATCGCGGTCTCGTTTCTCGCCACGATCTTACCCAGCATGCGCGCCGCAAGACTCAACCCCGTCGAAGCGCTGCGATACGAGTGAGCTGTCGAAGTGAACGCGGCGACTGACGCCGCCGCAGTGCAAACTGCAACGAGCCTTCGCCCCGACGCGCAGACAACCGACAACCGACAACCGACAACTGACAACCGACAACCACATGCCCCCGCCGCGTCAGTGGTACGATCCGGCCCCGGTCCGATGGCGCACGCAAGGCTCGTTCTCGAAGACGGTTCAGTGTACGAAGGAGAGTCGTTCGGTTCCACGAACGACTCGATCGGTGAAGTCGTTTTCAACACCTCGCTGACCGGCTATCAGGAGATCGCGACCGATCCCTCGTATCGATTTCAGATCGTCGTGATGACGTATCCGCACATCGGGAATTACGGTGTCGAGAACGTCGTGCAACAGAGCGAAGGACCGCAGGTCGCGGGGTTCGTGGTGCGCGACGCGATTGCGGAGCCGTCGAGCGCGCGATCGGAGATGTCGCTCGGCGATTACTTCACCAAGACTCGCATCAGTGCGATCTCCGGCGTCGATACGCGCGCGCTGACGCGCAAGATCCGGAATGCCGGTGCGATGCTCGGCATGATCACGACGAACACGCATCGCTCCGTCGACGCGATCGTCGCAGAGCTGCGCCGCGCGCCGTCGATGTCGGGTCTCGACCTCGTGCAGCGCGTCACCGCGTTGCGGCCGTATCCGTTCGAAGACGAGAAACGGAGCGAGCAGGGGAGCGATACGAAGTTCCGCGTCGCGGTGTACGACTTCGGCGTCAAGCGCGACATCCTGCGCCAACTCGCGCAGCACGGCTGCGACGTCACGGTCTATCCCGCCACCACCCACGCCGACGAAATTCTCGACCGCCGCTACGACGGCGTGCTGCTGTCCAACGGCCCGGGCGATCCGGAACCGGTGACCTACGCGCACGAGAACATCCGCCACCTTGTCGGAAAGGTTCCTCTCTTCGGCATCTGCCTCGGGCACCAGCTTCTCGGACTCGCCCTCGGCGGCAAGACCTACAAACTGAAATTCGGCCACCGCGGCGGCAACCACCCGGTCAAAGACCTCCGCACCGGCCGCGTCGAGATCACCGCGCAGAACCACGGCTTCTCCGTCGACGCCGATTCCCTCAGCGAAAACGACGTCGAGTACACGCACATCAACCTCAACGACCAGACCCTCGAAGGCTTCCGCCACCGCCGCGAGCCCGCCGTCGCCGTCCAATACCACCCCGAAGCCGCCCCCGGCCCCCACGACTCCTTCTACCTCTTCGGCGACTTCATCCGAATGATGGAAGAGTGGAAAAAGGGCCGCTAGGCGACGGCGCCGATTCAGAAGCTGCCAAACGTTCGCGGATAGTTATTTGTCGCAAGGTGTGCGACAATGCCCCGTTCCCCTTCGTCCGCTCACGGAGAGACCCCCCGACCCCGGCCGTAGGCGCGCGGTTCACCATCAAGGCGGCGCACATCCAAGATCTTCGAAACGGTGTGAGGTGATGTCGCGTCCCTGGCTGACGGAACAGTGGAACGCGCGGATCTCATCGTTATTTGATGTCCCTGTGAGACAATGCTGCGCACGTCCCGTTCCCGTCCGCTTTCGGAGAGAGTACAGATTGAAGCCACGTTTCCTTGCCGCCGCGGCCTTGGCCATGGCTCTGCCGCTGTTCGCACAGACTCCCTATCTCGTCAGAGACATCAACAACGGTCCTGCGGCGCAGGAGCTGTATCCGTCGTATCCGAACAGCATCACGCTCGACGGTACGTCTTTGTACTTCACCGCGCTGACGGCCGGTTATGAGCTATTCAGGTACACCGGCGCGACCGCGGAGCTCGTGAAGGACATCAATCCGTCGGGCTCGAGCTCCCCCGGGCCGCTGATCCGCGTCGGTAACTCGATGCTCTTCAGCGCAACAAGCAGCGCGGGACGAGAGCTGTGGCAGACCGATGGAACCACTGCCGGAACGAGGTTGTTGAAAGACTTCTATCCCAATGGTTCGGGCGACGTGTTTGTGATGTTCAAGGTTGGTACGCGGGCCATCCTGACCGCGACTGATCCCGTGAACGGAACAGGTCTCTGGGCCAGCGACGGAACGGAGACGGGGACGACGCTCCTCGCGGATCTGTCCCGCGGGGCGACGGTGCTGTCACCGCACGCCCGCATGCTTGGTCAGCGCGTCTACGTTGCGCACGAGCATGGACTATGGGTGACGGACGGAACGGCGGCCGGAACGACGCAGCTCGTCACAGGGGAATCCGTGATCACCGGCGCAATTGGAATGACGCTGCTTTTCCGGACGATCGATCCGCAATACGGATCGGAGCTTTGGAAAACGGACGGCACCGTCGCCGGCACGACTCTCGTCAAAGACATCGTGCCCGGCAGCGCCGGCTCGGCGCCATCGAGCCGGTCCAGCAGCGCGGCTGCCGCCCCGACGTCCGCGTTGTTCTTCGCCCACGGCGGAACGGACGTTGAACTGTGGACGACGAATGGCACGACCGCGGGCACGACGAAAGTGCGCGCGTTCCCCGAGCACACCGCTGAGTGGACCAGGTACGGGCCGCCCTTCCTCATGTACGCGCTCGGCGCCTGGTGGTTCAGCACGCCGGATGGGATGTGGAGAAGCGACGGAACGAACGCTGGCACCACCCTTTTTTCGACAGAGCGGGCTTCGACGTACGCCACTGCGTTTTCGAAGCTCTACTTCCAAGCCGAGAGCGGCGGGCTCTGGTCGACCGACGGAACCGCGGCGGGAACGGTTCTGGTGAAGGCTCTGCGCCGATCGCCAGTGATCCGTGCGATGTATCTTCTCGGCGGAAAGCTCTATTTTCCTGCCGATGACGGCACGGCGGGCGAAGAGCTCTGGGTGAGCGACGGAACCGCGGCGGGAACGCGGCTCCTCGTGAACATCAATCCGGAACCGCCGCCGGTGCCGCAATC
>DASVUA010000819.1:0-1958 GCA_036387295.1 Thermoanaerobaculia bacterium
GGTGGTTGTTAGTCAGGTGTCGCGGCGAGCGAAGTTGAGGGCCCCGTTACGACAGGCGAATGCGGACCGATGGGGGAGGACGCGTTCTGGTGGAGCGGCGGGCTCTTAGCCCGCCGAGCATTGATTCGGCGGGCTGAAGCCCGCCGCTCCACCATGCTTTTACGCCCGTACCGCTTCGTTTCGTTGCTCGATGAGTGCTTTTACCGTCTCGTCGGCGGGGCGGATTTCCCAGGGGCCGAAGCGGACGCCGGGGTGTTTGGAGATCAGGGCGATGGCGTGATTCAGGTCGCGTGCTTCGAGGATGAGGATGCCGCCGAGGAACTCCTTTGTCTCCGCGTAAGGGCCGTCGGTGACGTCGACGCCGTTCGTTGCGTGGCGGATGGTCACCGCGCTCGATGGGGCCTGCAGCGCTTCGCCGCCGGCAAAGTGGCCGCCGCGGCGCAGTTCGTCGTCATAGAGGAAGCACTCCTCCATCGCCGCGTCCATTTCTTCCTTCGACATCGCGCCGAACACGGCCGGGTCGGCAAATCCAAGACAGATGAATCGCATTTTCGTTTCTCCTCAATCGTAGGTTTCGTCTTGTAGTCGAACGCGCGGGCGCTGAATCGACATTGATCCCGAAGTTTTTTTCGCAACTCAGGATGACAGCTCGCGCAGCCTCCGTTCGAGGAATCGTCGCTCCGGTTCCTGCGTCGCGAGAGTGAGGGCGCGTTCGTACGATGCGCGTGCGGCGTCGAGTTGCCCGAGGCGGCGGTGGAGGTCGGCGCGGGCGGCGTGGGCGAGGTGATAGTCGTGCAGCGCACCACGCGCGAGCAGCGCGTCGATCAGCTTCAATCCCGCTTCGGGTGTATCGCGCATCGCGACGGCGACGGCGCGATTGAGCTCCGTCACGGGCGACGGCGCGGCCTGCAGCAAGAGATCGTAGTAACGGACGATCTCCGCCCACTCGATCTCCGCGGTGCTCGGCGCGCTCGCCTGCAATGCGGCGATTGCGGCCTGCAGCGAGTAGCGCCCCACCACGGATGCGGCGAGCGCGCGGCGGACGAGCGCCGTCCCTTCCTCGATCTTCGCGTGATCCCAGAGCGCGCGATTCTGTTCGTCGAGCAGCACGAGATCGCCGGCCGCATCGGTGCGCGCGTCGCGACGCGAGTCGTGCAGCAACATCAGCGCGAGCAGGCCGAGGACCTCCGGATCGGGAAGGAGCGCGGCGAGTGTGCGCGTCAGGTGAATCGCGGTGGCCGTGAGCTCGTGACGGATCGCGGCGCTGCCGCGCGACGCGGAGTAGCCTTCGTTGAAGACGAGATAGAGCACCGCGAGCACCGAATCGAGACGCTCCGGCAACTCGCGCCGTGCCGGGACGCGATACGGAATCCGCTCCTCCCGGATCTTCGATTTCCCGCGGACGATGCGCTGCGCGATAGCGGGCGCGGTGGCGAGCAGCGCGCTCGCGACCTCCTCGGTCGTGAGGCCGCAGATCTCGCGCAGCGTCATCGCCACGCGCGTCGGCGGCGGAAGCGCTGGATGACAACAGGTGAAGATCAGCCGCAACTGGTCGTCGCGAAACTCCTGCTCGTCGAGCTCTTCGACGTTCCACTCCGGCGCAATGGCGGCGTTCAGTGTCTCGGGTGCGCGCTCGAATCGCGCCATCCGCCGCATCGCGTCGATCGCACGAAAGCGGCCCGTCGAGACGAGCCATGCGATCGGCTTCGCCGGAATCCCATCCTCCGGCCACTGCACCATCGCCGCGGCAAATGCCTCGTGCATCGCCTCCTCGGCCGCATCAAAGTCGCCGAGAAGACGGACGAGCGTCGCGAAGACACGCCGTGAATCGCCGCGATAAATGCGCTCGACCGCTGCAGTGACTTCGTCGATCGGAAGCATGCCGGTGCGCGGATGGTAGTGCAGGCGTGAGCGCCTGCTCGAGGTCAGACGGAGCAGGTTTAGTGGAGCGGCGGGGG
>DASVUA010000820.1:0-4060 GCA_036387295.1 Thermoanaerobaculia bacterium
GTTCGGATGCGCGATCAGGCAACTCGCAACTCGCCACTAGCAAGTCACTGCACAACTCACGACGCACCCCCTCGGCAACGGGCCACGGGCAACGGGCAACAAACCACTACCTCCGCCGCTGCACGTGCAACGCCCCTTCGCCGAACCATCTCCTGTACGGAAACGACGCGAGGTCGGTATAGCCGGGCACTTGCTCGTTGAACGAGATGATGAACTGATCGTCGACCACGCCGACGCCCGGCCTGCCGAGGTCCTTGCGGCCGGCGCGGAGGGCGAGGAACGAATTGATCTCGTAGCCGCCGTCCATCTGCGTGATCTTCACGCCGCGATCGGCGAGATACGCGAAGGCCTCCCACCGTGCGCGGTTCCAGGCGAGGTACTCCGCCGTTCCGCCGATGGAGAAGACGATCGCGATCGCGAGCAGCGCACCCGCGACCACGCGTGATGCGCGCGTGAGCTCGAATCCACTGCCCAGCACGATCAGCAGAAACACGAACGGCCAGCCGGTATCGATCGAGTAGCGATCGAAATTGATCTTCATGAAGGCCGCGATTGCGGTGCCGCAGGCGAGATACGCCGCGCAATACCTCACGAACACATGCTCCACGCGCAACGCGCCGAACGCCACGCTCGCCGCGACGACGCCGCCGATCGTCGTCACGAGCATCAACGCCGCCTTCAGCGCGAACGGCAGCGCGAAGGGATGCGGCATGCGGAACGTCCAGACGTCGCGCAGTGTGGGAGGTCCGAGGCCGAAATCGGTGAAGACATTGCCGGTATTCACGTAGGGAATCGGCATCCCCACCTGCATCGTCATCCGCCACGACGCGTATCCGAAGATCGCCGTGCAGAAGACGATCGCGATGCGCGAGAACCGCACACGGCCGCGCGCCAGCAGGACGAGCAGCAACGCCGGCGCGAAAAAGAGCGCGAGGTTCTGCCAGTTGAAGAAGACGTAATGCGCGGCGCGCATGGCGAGATTCGCGGCGGACGGGCGATGCAGCGTGAGCTCTTTCTCCGACGCTACGAGCACGCCGCTCATGACGAGAGCAACAAAGACGGCGATCGCCGCACCGTACGTCCACGCGATCTTCTTTTTCCAGTACAGGAGCGCGACGATCAACGGCGCGAGCGCGTTCAGAATCGCGAACTGCCGCGTGAAGAACGACGCCACCGTCGCCGCGAATGCGAGCGCGAGCCACAGCCCTTCGCGATCCCACGCGCGCACGAACATCGTCGCCGCGAGGAGCGACATGAAGACGAACGGAACGTGCGTCATCGAGGTGAATGACGCCCAGAAAAAGAGCGGATGAAAGAGCAGCGAGGCCGCGCCGAACAAGGCCAAGCCGCGCGTGACGTTCACCGAGCGCAGCAGCGAATACGCGAGCAGCGTCGATCCGAGGGAAAGCGCCAGCACGCCGCAGCGCAGCACGGTGTACGACGGCCCGAAGATCGCGGCCCACAACGCGCCCCAGACGAATTGCAGGTACGCCGTGGCGGAGGCGAACGGCGTGAACTGGATGCGCCCCGTCTCGAGGAGATGGAACGTCGTGAAGCCGACGCCCCAATCATCGTTGAGCGGAAAATCGCCGCGCGGATCAACGAGCAGAACCGCGCCGACGAACGCCGCGATGAGCAGGAATGGTGGACGGGGCGGCTTCATGTGCGCGCCGCTATCGTCGCTTGTCGCAGAGCGAATTGAAAATTGAAAATGAAAATTGAAAGATCCGACGCGAACGCTCCCACCCGCCGGTTCCGATTTTTCAATTTTCAATTCTCAATTTTCAATTTTCAATTCCAGCCACCCCGGTGATAGCGTTCGCCGTCGAGGAGAATCTCACTTGCCACTGACGCGCGAACAGATCGTCCGCCGGGCCGCCGCCGAGCTGCGCGACGGCTTCTACGTGAACCTCGGCATCGGCATGCCGACCCTCGTCGCGAACAACATCCCGCCCGGCATGGAGGTCATCCTTCAATCCGAAAACGGGATCCTCGGCCTCGGGCCGTTTCCGACCGAAGAGGAAGTCGATCCCGATCTCATCAACGCCGGCAAGCAGACCGTGACCGTGCTTCCCGGCGCGTCGTATTTCTCCAGCGCCGATTCGTTCTCCATGATCCGCGGCGGCAAAGTCGATCTCTCGATCCTCGGCGCGATGCAGGTCTCCGCCACCGGCGACATCGCCAACTGGATGGTGCCGGGGGCGATGGTGAAGGGGATGGGCGGCGCGATGGATCTGGTCGCCGGCGCGAAGCGCCTCATCGTGACGATGGAGCACGTCACGAAAAAGGGCGAGAAGAAGATTCTCGAACAGTGCAACCTGCCGCTCACCGGCGTCGGCTGCGTCAACCGGATCATCACCGACTACTGTGTTCTCGACGTGACACCGGACGGGCTCGAGCTGATCGAGGTCGCGCCCGGCGTGACGCCGGAACAGGTGCAGGAGCTGACCGGCGCGAAGCTCGTCATCGGTGACGTGAAAGAGATCGCGGTTTAGCCCCATGGCGCGCCGGCTCGCCGGAGTCGTTCCGACTGCCGCCGCCGTGCTGTTCGTTCTCGCCGCGTACGCGTTTTTCGGCAGCGCCGGCACGTGGGAGTTCCGCCGCGTGCAGTGGTTCGAAACGTTTTACGCCAGCCAGGTGGAAGGCTTTCGCGAGGGGCAGCTCAACCTGCGCCACGAGGCCGACCCTGCGCTCGCGAAGCTGCAGAATCCGTATCTCATGGCGCAGCGCGCGGGCATTCAGTACCCGTGGGACGCGAGCTATTACAAAGGAAAGTACTACCTCTACTTTTCACCCGTTCCCGCGCTCCTGTTCACATGGCCGTTCTGCGCCCTCGGCAGGGGTTATCCCTCCGATCCGCTGACGATGACCTTTTTCTGCATGTGGGCGTTTCTCGCCTCGATTGCATTCGCGCATCGCGCCATGCGGCACATCGACGGAGCGAAGCACGTACCGTTTGCACTCTGGATCCTGCTGATCGGCGCAGGGAATCTGATCCCGTTCTCGCTGATCGAAGTTCGCGTGTACGAAATCGCGGTCGGATGCGCGATGGCGATGTCGGCGACCTGGGCGTACACGCTGCTCCGGCTTCTGGAACGTCCGTCGTGGCGCACCGCGGCCTGGATGGGGCTTTTTCTCGCGCTGACGATTGCGACGCGGCCGAACCTCATCGTGCTCGGGCTGATCGGCGCGGCGGCGGTACTGACCATCGGTGCGCGGCGCATGGTCGTCACAACCGCGATCGCGCTCGCCGTCCCGATCTTCATCGTCGGCGGCTCGTACGCCGTCTACAACTACCAGCGTTTCGATTCGCCGTTCCAGACCGGCCTCGCGTATCAACTCACCACGAAATCGATGCTGCACGATGTGCCGTGCAGCCTTTGCAGCGCGTCCGATTTCAGCCGCTTCATGAACACGCTGATGCACTACATCTTCTTTCCACCGAAATTCGTCAGCACGTTTCCGTTCGCCGATCTGCGGGCGAACGACGTCGATCCCTCGACGTCGTTTCCGGCGCTGCCGGAGCAGGTCGGCGGCATCGCCGCCGTGACGCCACTGGCGATGCTCGGGTCCGCGCTCGCGCTGCTGCTCCTCCTCGCGAAACGCGTCCGCAATCCCGCCACGCGCGCCACGATGTTCATCCTCGGCGGAGGCTGGATCGTGTTGCTCACGCTCAGCACCTGCACCTGGGTCGTCGCCCGCTACTCGCTCGACTTTGCGGGCCTACTGATCGTCGGCGGCGTCATCGCGGTCGAGCAAGGCCTCACCTTCCTTCGCGAATCCGGCGTCGCCGTCCGCCCCCTGCGCATCGCCGTGATCACCCTCGCGATCTACTCGGTCGCCACCGGCCTCCTCCTCGGCTTCACCGGCCGCGCCCAAGCCTTTCGACGCATGAACCCCGAACGATTCGAAGCCATCGCCAAAGCGCTGAAGTGATGCCCGCGCGAAAAAAAAGCGGCGACTGGCGTCGCCGCACTCCAAACCAAGGCGCGCTCTGGGCGCAGATCGCCGTAAGTGGAGCGGCGGGCTTTAGCCCGCCGAGCATGATCCGGCGGGCTGA
>DASVUA010000821.1:0-7676 GCA_036387295.1 Thermoanaerobaculia bacterium
ATTCGCCCCGCGCCACGGCCTCTGTAGAAATTCTACGACGTCACTCCGCTTCGAACGCGGCGATCGCCCGTTCAAGCGACTCGAACGCCTCAAATCCAGCATCACCCTTCCGTCCCTGCGCTCTCGCCTCACTGAGGAACCGGCGCGCACGACCCGCTTCATTCCGTGCTGCGACACGGTCGCCCGCCTTGCGGTGGTGCTTTGCGGCCGCGACCGCCAGCTCCGTGCGTCTGAAAGGCGACAGAGCATTCAGTTTCGTCGCGCGAGTGAAACAGTCCGCCGCATCACGGTGCAGACCGAGATCAGCGAAAACCAGTGCGGCCTTTTGCAGCACGGAAGCTTGCTGCATGGCGTCGAGCGACTTCAGCGCATCGACCGCAACTGCATCTGCTGCTGCCTGGCGGGCGCGCTTCTCGTCATTCAGACGTAAATAGATCGAGCTGAGGCGGGCGTCTACCAGCGCCTCCCTTCCTAGTCGTTTCGCAACACCTCGCGAACGCTGCAACTCTTCCTCAGCGTTTCGGATCCACCGACCCTCCTCGAAAATTGCAGCGACCAGTAGATGCGATGCGAATACCGCCTCATGATCGTCGGGCCATTTACCCTGGACGGCTTGCGCAGTCGCCGCGGCAAAGCCGACGGCGTAAGCGCGAGCCTCCTCGTCGATGGCGCCACTAATGCGGCCCCGCAGCTGTTCCGCCAACGTCAGTTGCTCCCCTGCGGAGGCTCGTACTTCCGGATGGATCGTGATGCGGCCGCTCTGGGCTGCTACTCTCGTCGCGGCAAGTGCAATGAGTACACTAATGAACATCGATGCGAATCTCATAGGGCTCTATCGCTCCTCTCATGTCAGACAGGCGAAAACGGGGCTCGAAGATTACGGTCTCGGACGTGGCGAACACGTCCAGCCAAAAGCTGAGGAAATCGGGCTCGTCCAGCGAAGCTAGATGCTTCGCCAACTTATTTAGCAAGATCATGATACACGTCGTCGCGAAGATCACGGTCGAGGTCCGCGCGAAGGTCGCGCGCTAAATACCGGGTCACCATGTCGCGCGTTTTTGCTATCGATATGAACTGCTGAAGCATCGCTTCGGCTATTCCGTGCGGTGCCAATTGCTGACGGTACACATCAGAAAACGTTGCACCGTCGAAAATTGATAACGTCGCCGCCGCGATTCGTCGCTGTGTCACCTCCCACGCACGCAGAGTGGCATCGGATGGTCCCCTCGCCTGCAAGTACGCGGACACTTCGTCAGTCGTGATGCTGATCTGCGCGGCCGCCAAAGCGTGGGGCAGTGTCTTGCTGAGTATGCTCACTGCGAGACGCCGCCGATTCTCTGGCGTGCACATCTCAGTACAACCTATATCCGTATTCCTGATCGTTGCGTCCTGCACGCACGCCGCGACCGCCGCATGCGAGTGCGGAGTCACCGCGCCGATCAAGAACGCGAAAATGAGTGTGGTGGATCTCATATGAATCACGGTATCGGGTAGCTCAATTCGCGGCCGCCGACAACCGTCGCAGGCACTAGTCCAGCCGGGTCTACGAGCGAAACGCCGGTTATCTCAACGCCGGCCTCCGGCGCGCCACCATACCCTGTCGGCATGGCGCACAAGGAGACGAACGTGTCCCCGTCGCCGATCATCTTGGGCAACGCACCGCACTGTCCCATCGTGCGGTAAATCTTGGAGTAGTTCGGTGAATCGGCGGAGCCGGTCATTCTCGTAAAATGCCGGGCTGTATACCGCGGTTCCGGCTTTCGGTCTCGTGCCCAATAGATCCACGATGTCCGCGCGTCGGCGAACTGAACGCGCGTACCGTCGCCGTATACGTAAACGTCCGAGTAGTTTGTCACGATCGGCTCCTCACCCAATGACCAGCCGTAGGTCGTGATTCGCGGGATCAGAGTGGTTCCCTCCATCTCGTTCCAGCCAACGGTCAACCCGCCGCTGATTCCACTAGGTGCGCGATGCCGCGTAATCTGGAATCCGTTCCGGACACACCGTCCGTCGCATGAACAACCCTGCACATACACCGTGGAAGTCCCCAAGGGGACATTGTTGATGTAAGGGCCATATAGCGTAATGCCTGTCCCCAACGAACCGGCGTAGCGCGTAACGGATGTTTCGTTGAGAAGCACTTCTACGGAACTCACCGATGCGTTGCCTTCGATTGCCAGCGAGAGTCGGCTGCGCGAGTCGTCGAGCGTCACGATTTCAAGATAAGGGAACGGTGTTGTTTGCGGCGGATTTGACGGAACTGTGCTGCCACTCCCGCCGCTGGTGCCGCTGCTGGGAGTGCACATCCAGGCCATGTAGATGTATTGCACGCCCTGCATGAACTGCGGATAGAGAACCCAAGCCTCGTCAACCTTCTGAAGCGTGCATTCGGCGGTCAGGCGGGGCGCCATAAGTGAGATTGTGATGATCACGACTGAAAGTGCATTTTTCAAGTAAGTCTCTCCGTCTAACCGATCTGTGTTTGCGAAAGCGCCTTGGCGTACAAGGTGCGTTCAGTGGATTGTGCCGGCTTGTGGTTAAGCGAGTAGCTTGGTATCAGCCGGAGCCGCGAGTTGACCGGATCGATCCGGGCCGTGTTCGATCTATGAATGCGCAACGGGTGGAGAAAGTACCGTCGGATTTGCCCTGTGCGGGGCCGCGACAAAAGCTCCGTCTCCCCTGAAGTTTGCCAGCGGCGCCGTCCGCCTATCCGGCTCGCCGGAAGTGCGGATGGCCGGCAATTTACGCGGCGAGAACCAGTCCGTCAATCCGAAAAGATTTACGCCTGGAAACGGGAGACACCGTCGTTACATAAGGTCGCCGACGTCACAGAACTCTTGTGCGCGGACGCGCCGGCAGAGAGTGTTTGTAATAGCAATCGTCAGCTTTCGAACCACTGATGCGCGCACTGGCTGCGCTTTACGGACTTTTCTGAGCGTCGGACGAGTCACCCCTGACACCGTGCAGAGATACTCCGTCGAGAGTCGCTCCTCACGGAACAGCGTGTCTGCTCGAGTGCTGTACGCTTTCCGGTGCGACCGCAAGGTCTTGGCCGGCCTGAAATCACGCGCGGCAGCGTTGGTATCGGGGACTCTTCGCCGAGATCGACGAGGTCGGACGCACGGACGGGTCTACCGGTAATCCGACGCGCAGCACGCACCAGCCGGGCGAGTTTGTCTGTCTCAATATTTCCACCCTTACGCCACGCAAGCATCTCCGCCTCACTGGCGTCGCTCTCGGCCTCCCACCGGCGCAGATCGATTCCCTCGCGTACCCGAAAAGCATTAAGGCGGGTGGGATAGTCACGGGTCTGGTAACGCATATTGATGTGTCGCGCGCACTGGTCGCTTCCCGGAAGACCCGGTCGCTGCGAATCGGTGACCCGGTTTGCGCCTGTTCGTCGCGCGGGCGCGGGCCCTGGGCGCGCTAGGTTTTAAGGTGAGGTGTGACCGCGGCCATGTAACTCCTACCACGAATTTTGGTGCCTGCCTTGTTTTCGCCCTTTTCGTGGGGTAGGGATTCTTCTCCGTCAGCCACTCCTTCCGATGGAGGCTCAACGTACGGTGGAAGAAATCCCGCCCCATGGTTCGCCAAGTGAGACGCCGCCCGCGGCACGAGGAAGGACGGCCGCATCGCCGCACCAAGAGGGCGCGCCGTTTGACTTTGCGGCGCTCTACGAGTCGCACCTTGGGGTGATGATTGGGTTAGCGGTCGGCCGCTATGGTGTTCCGGAGACTGACGCTGAGACGCTGGCACACGAGGTGTTCGTTGACTTCATCCTGAAAGCGCATCGCGTGACGGACGTACGTGCGTGGCTGGTTGCATCGATCTGCAACGCGAGCAAGTACTACACGCGTGTCCGCGCGCGGTCGGAGACTCTGCCGGAGAGCTTCGCGGAAAAGCCTGATCCGCAGTTGAGTCGTGTGCTCGAGATGTGGCCGGATCAACTCGCCGCGAGAGAAGCGTTCGCGGGCACGACCCCGCGCGCTCAGCTCGTCCTGCGGCTACGGTACTTCGAGGGGTACAGCATTCCCGAAATCGCCCGGGAGTTGAACATCACTGAAAAGTATGCGTCCAAACTCGTCTCGGAGTGCCTGCGTCAGGCAAAGCGGAGGTACGAGAAGAAGGGCATGAGCGTGAAACCATGACGGGTGCGCGCGACGCAGCGTCGCTTATGAATCTTGTGCGCCGCCTAGAGGATGAGCGGCTTAGAGCACGAAAGATCTTGGAAGAGTTGCTGGACAACAGCCTTGACCGCCACGAGGACGAGCCAGTCCCGCGAGAATGGCGCAACGTCGGCTTCGTCCAGGAACTCAGCAACGCGTCAGCGGCCCAACTGACTAAGGACCCACGCAGAGCCACGGCGTTGGCGCATCTCGCCGTTTCGGCATGCATGAACATTCCACAAGACGCATATCCCGCGCCTGTCCTAAGTGAGGCGGAAGCGACCGCGTGGCGACGTCTGGCGCAAGCAGCGCAGTACCGTAGCGATTACGATAATGCGCTGAAAGCACTCGACGCGGCTGATCGCTGTCTTGCGCCACATGCGAGCCTTGGCTTCGACCGCGCGCTTACTGGATTTGTCCGTGCTCTCGTGTTTTCGGATTTGCAGCGGTTTAACGAGTCGGAAACTCTCGCCAGGGAGAGTAAACGCGTCTTTGGCGAGTATGGAGACCGCACGTGCAGGGCCACTGCTTCATGTTGCGGGGAATGAATGCACAGCGGCAGCACCGGGCACGCGAGGCAGAGGCGTTGTTCGCGCGCGCGGGTGATGCCCTTCGGGAGACTGGTGACGTCGAGCACTTCGGTCTCGCGCAACTCAATCTCGGGGTGGCGCGACTGGATCTGCAGAAAGTACGACCCGCGGCTACGGCGCTGCATGATGCCCTCGCGATCTTCGTGGACCTCGGCTCAACGGGCGAGATCGCACGCACAAAGGGCATGCTGGCTCGCGTCTCGATGGTTAGCGGGCGCTACGAAGAAGCGCGCGAGATGATGACAGAAGCGCGGCGCATGTTACTGGCGTTGGAAATGCCGGAGGAAGCAGGGCTCGCCGGCTTGGAGTTAGTCGAAATCTTCTTAGCGTTGCGTGATGACTTTCGCGCCGTTGCAGTGCTTGAGGAGGTAATAGCTGAGTTCACGCGCGCACGTCTGAACGCGCGTGCTACGACCGCGCTCGCTTACCTTCGCGACATGATCCCTAAACCACAGGCCGCTGAGGCTGCGCGCCATGTAAGAAGATACGTCGCGGGTCTCCGCGCTGAGCCGGAGCGAGTATTTGCACCGCTCCCGGCGAGCAAACACGGCGACGCATGACTGCGGTGCTGAGGGACGCAATTCCGGGCACGCGCCGTCGTAGAACGCGCGTCGACACCCACCCCGGCTCCGCTGGCAACGGCTACGGACGTGGCGGCCCCAGCCAGTCCCCCTGAGACGAGGGGCCGGACTTCTTTTTCGACGGATTCTTCGCCGGCACGAACTGCCGGAGGAAACTCATGACGCTACGCGTGATGCGAGTGGCGTCGGTTCCGCCAGCGTCGCGTTCGCTCTCGCGAGCTGAGACGGTACGCGGCGATAGCAGGACGATGAATACACCTATAGCTATGAAACGTCGCATTAGCCCTCCTGAAGCTGCCGCTTCCGATGAGTCGCGGTCGCTGAAACGTTGACGGGAGGGCGCCCTCACAAGGTAATGACTGGCGGCGGCGAACTGCCACCGTCAACTCCGAAACGTTTATTGAAATCACGCGAGGAAATCCGCCGGTGCACCCAACCAGGACTTCGCATAATTCGTCATGAGCGGGACGCTACAGTGACCGCGCGATTCGGCAGGCGGGGAACCACCTTTGACTGGATTACGCCAGTGCGTTGTTTTCATCACCATCGTGTTCGTTCAGGCGCTTGGGCGCACTCGCAACTCTCACCATGAGAACGGCAGGAACACACGCGTCGTGACCTCGCGCCGAAGCGTGCCTCCGTCGATGCGATATCCTGCGGCGCGATGAGGCGACGGACTTGTCCGCTGTGCGCTGAAGATCGGCCGCAACCGCTGGGCACGCTCACGGCGCAGGCGATCTGCAGCAACACCACCTATCGCGCCGACGCGCTCCACATTTTGAACGTCGCTTCGTCGACCGAGTACGGGTTCGGACGCTGCCGCGGTTGCGGCTTCATCTACGCGCTCGAGGAGCCCGATGCCGCATTTCTCGATCTTCTGTACGACCGGGTCATCGACAGCGCGCGCGCGTCGCTCGAATCGCAGCAGCCGAGCTGGGTGGCGCACCAGCTTCATCTCGCCAGCCTGCTGCTCGAGCGCATCAGCGGCAGAGTCCCGGTGCGCGTGCTCGACTACGGCTGCGGCTACGGCACCATCCTCCGCGCGCTCTCCGCTCCCTCGGTGATCTGCACCGGATACGAGATTTCGGCGACCGTCGCCGCCGCGGGACGCGCGCGGCAGCTCGACGTATTTTCGACACTCGACGAGATCCGCGCGCGCGGGCCGTTCGACGGCATCGTGCTGAGCGACGTGCTCGAGCACGTCGTCGATCCGCGGGCCACGCTCGCGACCTGCCGCGAGCTGCTCACGCCGAACGGCTGGATTTGCGTGAACGTCCCCGATTTCAGCGAGAACCGCGCGCGCTCGCTGTTCGACGCGATCCGCCGCGGCGTCGAGACCACGCGCGAGATCAACCCGTGGGAGCACCTCAATTACTTTTCGCCCCGCACGCTCGCGAAGATGGTGGAAAGCGCGGGGTTCAAGGTCGAGCCGTACGCCGCGCTCTCTCTCGGCCTGCGCCGCGCGGAAAGACCGGTGGAGCGCTGGGGCAACGCCGCGCGATCGGTCGCGCGCATGCTGGCGTTCACCGCGAGACCGCGCGTCACGTCGACGACTGTCCTTGCGGAGCGGAGCTCGTCCGGCGCGTAACGCCATTCGCCGGACTGCCCGAACTGCCAGGCAATCGCGATCTTCTGAATCGACGCCATGCCTTACGAACGCAAGCTGATCTTCATCGCGCTCGTCGCGCTGATCCCGGTCGTCATCGCGGCGATCGCTCTCGCGTTCGCGGGCGATTTCTCGGCCAAAGTGCGCTGGACGGTGCTCTTCGTCGTCGTGATTTCGGGATTCGTCGCGACGTACGTTCTGCACGAGCACATCGTTTATCCGCTGCGCACGCTCTCGAATCTCATCACCGCGTTGCGTGAGGAAGATTACTCGCTGCGTGCGCGGCGCCCGCGGCGCGACGACGCGCTGGGCGAGGCGATGGTGGAGCTGAACGCGCTCGCGCGTCTCATGGAAGGACGCAAGCTCGAAGCGATTGAAGCGGCGGCGTTGCTGCGCGGCGTGCTCGAACAGATCGACGTCGCGATCTTCACGTTCGACGATCGGGGCAAGCTGCGGCTCGTGAATCGCGCGGCGCAGCGTCTGCTCGCGCTCCCCGCCCAACGCATCATCGGCCGCACGGCCGGGGAGCTCGGCATCGGCGATCTCGGCGAGGACGCGACGGTCGATCGCGCGTTCGCCGGCGCGACCGGACGGTGGGATGTGCGGCAGTCGACGTTCCGCGAGCGCGGCGTGCCGCATCGCATGCTCGTCATCTCCGACATCACGCGCGCGTTGCGCGAGGAAGAAGTCGAGGCGTGGCGCCGCATCGTCCGCGTCCTCGGCCACGAACTGA
>DASVUA010000822.1:0-6414 GCA_036387295.1 Thermoanaerobaculia bacterium
GGTGATGCGGCGCATTCTCATCGACCACGCCCGCGCTCATGCGCGCGACAAACGGGGCGGCGGCGCGGTCCAGGTGCCGCTCGAAGAAGCGACGGCGCTGATCGGGCAACAGCCGGTCGATCTGATCGCGCTAGGCGACGCACTGCGTGCACTCGAATCGGCCGATCCGCAGAAAGCGCGCATCGTCGAGCTCCGTTACTTCGCCGGCTTGAGCATCGAAGAAACGGCCGAAGTGCTGAACGTGTCCGCGATGACGGTACGCCGCGAATGGACGCGCGCGAAAGCATGGCTCTACCGCGAGCTCGCAGGAGGCGCACATCAGGTCTGACCGGTTCCGCCACGTCGACGCGTTGTTCGCCGAGGCGCTCGAGCGCGAAGGGGAGGCACGCAATCGTTTTCTCGACGAAACGTGCGCGGGCGATCCGTCGCTGCGGCACGAAGTCGAAACGATGCTGCAAGCGGCTCGTGCGTCGGAGGAGTTTCTCGAAACGCCGGTGTTCGACGTCGCTGCCGGCCTGCTTGGTGACGACACCGTGCGCGTGCAACCGGTGAGCGGCACGGCCGGCTCGCGGCCGTTCTCGCACACCGGCTCCATCGACAACGCGCGGTTCGTGCCGGGAGACATCGTGGCGGATCGCTACCGCATCGTCGGCCTCCTCGGCCGCGGCGGAATGGGTGAGGTCTATCGCGCCGACGATCTCCGTCTCACCCAGCCGGTCGCGTTGAAGTTTCTCGCCGAATCACTGGCGCGGGACCGCGCCGCGCTCGATCGCTTCCGCCGCGAAGTCAGCGTGACGCGCCAGATCTCGCATCGCCACGTCTGCCGCGTGTACGACATCGGCGAGCACGCCGGCATGCAGTTTCTCTCGATGGAGTACATCCGTGGCGAAGAGCTGTCGTCGCTGCTCAAGCGCATCGGACGGCTGCCGCACGACAAAGCGATCGACGTCGCCCGGCAGCTCTGCGCAGGTCTCGCCGCGATTCATGATGCCGGCGTACTGCACCGCGATCTCAAGCCGGCCAACATCATGCTCGACGAGCATGGCGACGTCCGCATCACCGATTTTGGGATCGTCGCCTTGTCGGAAGGGGTGAGCGGCCGGGAAGCGATGATCGGCACACCCGCCTACATGTCGCCCGAACAACGGACCGGCGGTGAGCTGACGACGCGTAGCGATCTTTATTCGCTCGGCCTCGTGCTGCACGAATTCTTCACCGGCAAGCGGCGCAACGCGTCACCGACCACGACGGCGGTGGAGCTCGATCCCGCCATCGAGCGCGTGATCGCGCGCTGCCTCGAGAGCGATCCCGGCAAGCGTCCAGCGTCGGCGTTGCAGGTTGCGGCGGCGCTGCCCGGCGGCGATCCGCTTGCCGCTGCACTCGCGGCAGGCGAGACCCCTTCGCCCGAAATGGTGGCGGCGGCGCCGAAAGAGGGGAGTCTGCGGCCAGCGACCGCCGTGTTGTTGTTGTCGTCGATCGTCGCGGCAGTTCTGTTCGTGACCCTGGTCTCAGGACGGACGATGCTCCATCGCTTCCTTCCGCTGGAGCGTTCGGCGGAACTGCTGCAGGAATCGGCCGCGAATCTCGCGCGCACCGCCGGGTACGCGGCACCAGGCGACGCCGAGTGGGGCTTCGACTATGACGACGATGCATTCGCGCACGCGAGTGCGGACCGCTCGCCGAAACGGTGGGAACGCCTGCGAAGCGGCGTGCCGGCGGTGCTGTCGTTCTGGTATCGCCAGAGTCCGCATCCGCTCGTCGCACGGAACGCCTGGTTCATCGATCCGGTCGATCCGCCGGCCACCCTCTCCGGCATGGTCCAGATGCGGCTCGATCCGCAAGGACGGCTCACGTACTTTGAAGCGGTTCCGCCGCAGGTCGAGAAGGGAGCGACCGCCACCGCCGACTGGCGTCCGTTTTTCGCGGCGGCGCGGCTCGATCCCGCGGCGCTCCGCCGCACCGAGCCGCAGTGGACGCCGCCACACCACAGCGATGCACGCGTCGCCTGGAGCGGCACCTATCCCGGCCGTCCCGATCTGCCGCTGCGGATCGAGGCGGCCTCGTATCGCGGAAAGCCGGTGTACTTTGACGTGATCGGACCGTGGCGCTCACCTGCACGCGAGAGCGCTCCGCCCGGAGGAAGTCTCGCGCTCTCGGTGCTCGCGTTCGGGCTCTATTTCGGTGCGTTGGCGCTCGCGGTGCTGCTGGCGTGGAAGAACGTCCGCAAAGGCCGCGGCGACCGCGCCGGTGCGCTCCGCCTCGCGCTGTTCATGTTCGTCGCGCGGATGATCGTCTGGATCGTCTTTGCGCACCACACGCCGACAGGCGACGAGGTGAGCGGCTTCGTCACCGCCGTGCAGTCGGCGCTTTACTGGGGCGCGAGCATCGGTCTGCTGCACCTCGCGCTCGAGCCGTTCGTCCGCCGCCGCTGGCCGGAATGGTTGATCTCGTGGAGCCGCCTGCTCGCGGGCAGCGTGCGCGATCCGCTGGTCGGCCGCGATCTCCTGATCGGTTGTGCGTTCGGCGGTGCGGTCGTCGTCGCGGGTCAGCTCCACCCTCTGCTCGCCGCGCTCTTTGGCCTGCACGTGGAGATTCCACGGCCGACGTCACCGATCCTCGCCGTTTTCGGCTTCCTCGGTCCGCGTGGATTCGTCGTGCAGGTCATCAATCAACTGTCGGCCTCGTTCCTCTTCTCATTCGTGATCATTGCGATTCTGTTGTTCTTCGCGATGGTGACGCGCAACAAGCGCATCGCGATCGTCGTGACGTGGCTTCTCTTCTCGCTGTTCATGGGGTTGCTCCGAGGCGGTGGGGCGATCGGTTTCCCGCTTGCGGTCGTCGTTCCGTCGCTGCTGCTGCTCGTTCTGACGCGTCATGGAGTGCTCGCGCTCATCGCGGCGATCTTCGTGATGCACCTCGGCGTCTTCTACCCGATCACGACGGAGCTCTCCGCCTGGTACGCGACGTCGTTCATCCTCGAGCTGATCGTCGTGGCCGCCGTTGCGCTCTACGGCTTCAAAACATCGCTTGCGGGGCAGCGCCTCGCCGCGGCAGGCCTGTTCGACGAATGACACGCACGGCGCTCGCGCGGCGCGACTCGCGATACTCTCCCGAGCGTGCATGACGAGCCGCTTCTTCTCGATGTGGCGATCATTCTCCTCGCCGCATTTCCGTTCCTCTTCATCGGGCGGCGGTTCCGCGTGCCGGAGGTGCTCAGCTACATCGTCGCCGGGATCATCATCGGGCCACACGCGCTCGGCTTCATTCGCGATGCGGAGCGCGTCGACACGATCGCCGAGCTCGGCGTCGCGCTGATCCTGTTCTTTATCGGATTGCACGTTCCGCTGGCGCGTCTGCGCGCACTCGGCCGCACCGCGTTTCTCTCCGGACCGCTGCAGATGGGACTGACGGCGATCGGCGTCGCACTCGTCACCGTCTGGATCGGACGCGATTTCAAAGCGGGGCTGTTTTACGGGCTGATCGTGGCACTCGGATCGACGGCCGTCGTGTTGCCGATCCTCACGACGCGCGACGAGCTCGGGGCGCCATTCGCGCGCAAGTTTCTCGGCGTGTCGCTCTTCCAGGATCTCGCTGTGATTCCGCTGATGCTGCTGGTGCCGGCGTTCGCGACGTCGGTGCCCGGCGCGCGTTCGTCGCGCGAGGTGTTCACGCGCGTCATCATCGCCATCGTCGGCGTGATCGTGCTGATCGTCGTTTCGCGCGTGATCGTGCCGCGCATCTTCGCCGCGATCGCCCGTCTCGGCCGCGAGACCTTCACCGCCGCGTCCCTCGTGCTGATCGTCGCCACGATCGCCATCGCCGATCGCATCGGCATCTCGCCCGCGCTCGGCGCGTTCGCGGCCGGACTGGTCGTCGGCGACACCGAGTTCATTCACGAGATCGAAGGAGTGCTGCGTCCGTTCCGCGATTTTCTTTCGGCGCTCTTCTTCACCTCGATCGGCATGCTGCTCGATCCGATGTTCGTGTTTCGCCATCCGGTTCTGATCGTGTCGCTCTTCTCGGGCGTCATCGTGTTGAAAGTCCTTGCGGCCTATCCGGCCTTCAGGCTTTCTCCCGCATTACGCCGCACCTCGGTCCGCGCATCGTTCGCCATCGCGCCGATCGGCGAGTTCTCGTTTCTCCTTGCGCAGGCGGGGGAGCGCGCCGGCCTCCTCGGGCCGACCGGCGAGCAGACGTTCGTCGCCGTGGCGGTGATGACGCTCGCCGCGTCGCCGCTCCTCGTCTCCGCCGGCAGCGCCATCGCGCAACGCATTCGCGAGGAGGCGACCGAAGATCACCTGGTCGATCGAGATCCGCTGCACGGTCACATCATCATCATCGGCTACGGGCTGAACGGACAGAACGTCGCGCGGGTGCTCGTCTCGACCGGCGTGAAGCATGTGGTGCTGGAAGAAGATCCGTTGCGCATCGCAGCCGCGCGGGCGAACGGCAGCCGCGCCATCATGGCCGACGCCGCCGATGCGAATGCGCTGCAGCTCGCGTGCATCGCGCAGGCGGTGGCGGTGATCGTCGCGATCTCCGATCCGGACGGCACACGCCGCATCGTCCGCTTCTGCCGCACGATGAATCCCGACGTGAGACTCATCGTCCGCACGCGCTACATCGCCGAGGTCGAGCGGCTGCGCGCACTCGGCGCGGACGAAGTGATTCCGGAAGAATTCGAAACCTCGCTCGAGATCGTCACACGCACGCTGCGGGTGATGGGCGTGCCGCAGAACATCATCGCGAACCAACTGCGGCTGCTGCGCGACGAGGGCTACCGGATGCTGCGCGATCCGGCCGTGCGCGCGACGGACGGACGACGGTTGTCCGCAATCTTCGCGGCCGGCATGTCGCAGACGTACATCATCCTGCCGGAC
This sequence comes from Thermoanaerobaculia bacterium, assembly GCA_036387295.1. GTDB lineage: Bacteria > Acidobacteriota > Thermoanaerobaculia > Gp7-AA8 > Gp7-AA8 > QHVT01. Next base: position 4,881 of record DASVUA010000822.1, read on the forward strand.
ACGTATGCCGAGGGGCGGACGATCGAGCAGCTCGGGCTGATGGAAGAAAGCGTCGGCGTCGCCGCGCTGCTGCGCGACGGCCGCGCAGTCTCCCCGTTGCCCGTCGAAGAACCGCTCGAAGCCGGCGACACGATGCTGCTCGTCGGCGCGCATGAAGACCTCGCCCGCGCCGTCGCGCGGCTCGAACGAGGAGGAATCGGGGCTTAGGATCGAACGAGCTGCATCCTCGATCCTCAATGTCCGGGCGCGGGATCTGAATTATGCGAACCGCGCTTCTGCTGCTGCTTGCCGCTGTGAGCTTTCCCGTCGCTGCGCAGGATCTCTTTCCTACGTTCAGCGTGTCGGCGTCGACGTCTCCGTCGACGTTCGATACCAACGTCCGCATCGATCCCGAAGAGGCCACGGGTGAGGGGACGCTGGTGAATTTCGAGGGCGACCTTGGCCTGGAGGACGCGCGCACCGTGCAGCGCTTCGAGGTGCAGTGGCGTCCGTTTGCGCGGCACGAGCTCGCGGCCACCTACTTTTCGGCGCCGCGCAGCGGGCGCGAGCAGATCGATCGGGAGATCGTGTTTCGCGACGAGACCTATCCGGTGAGCGCGCTCGTGACGACGCAGTTCGATCTCGAGTACGGCAGCGCGACCTACACCTACTGGGCGCGGCGGGGAGCGCGCGACGGCTTCGGCATCACGCTCGGCGTCGCGGCGCTGTCGATGAACGCCGGGATCACAGCCGAGCGGCCGGGGGAGACGATCACCGTGACGCAGACGGCGGAAACCGAAGTGCCGGTCGCGCTGGCAGGAGTGCAGGGGCGGGTCGCGTTCGGGCGAAACGTCTTCGGCGAGGCGGCGGTCTCGACGCTGCCGCGCGTCACGATCAGCGATTACACCGGCACCGCGATCACCGGCCGTGCGCGCCTCGAATACCGGCCGGTGCGCTGGTTCGGCGTCGGCGCGTCGTACAACTACTTCCGGCTCGACGTCGACGTCGACCAGCTCGACTTCGGCGGCTCGCTCGACATGACCATTCAGGGACCCGAAGCGTTCGTGCGGCTTGCGTTCTAGGCGGCTTCGGCTTGCCGATGATCGTCGCAGCGGCGCTGCAGGCGAGCTCTACGCTTCGATTATTTGTAGGACAAAGCGGCAAAAGAGGGTAGCGCGTTGTGAATTATTTGCTATCCTGTCACCAACGTTCGGCAACGGGACTCGTCCTCCTGCTGCCTGCGGAATTCACGGTCCAACAGGTATCGAACTGATGAAGCGACTGCTTTTCGCCGCCGTACTGCTGTTTTCGTTCGCACCGGTGCTTCGCGCCTCTGAATCTGCACCTTGCGGCGGCGCCCCGCCGGAGTCGCTCGTCACGGCGCTGCTGAATCAGGCACCGGGGCTCAAGGCAGACGTGCTGCGGCTGGCGCTCAACGCGACGCGCTGCGCCTCGGCGAAAGGGCTGGTCAAGCGTCCCGACCTGCTGACCGTCATCGACTACTCGCTTCCTTCCGACAAGCCGCGCCTCTTCACCTTCAATCTCGCCGCCCGCA
>DASVUA010000823.1:0-6049 GCA_036387295.1 Thermoanaerobaculia bacterium
CACGATCACATCGCCTTCGGTGATCAGATAGAACGATTCGTTCTTGTACGTGTGGGCGGTGAGACTGGCCCAGAAGCGGCCGACCGCGACGACGCCTGCACCGGTCCAGCTGCCGGCGACCTCGTTCGACGGGTCGTTGAAGATGACGGAGTGGATGCCGTCGGAAACGGTGCCGCGAATGGCGGTGGTCGTCCCGCCGTATGCGAGCTTGATCCCCGAGCCGGCGTCGTTCGTCCACGCGCCGAGTGCGCGCATCACGGACCCGACGCTGTCGGGCTGATTCCGCTGCGTGCCGCTGGTGCGGTACGAGATCGTGGTGCCGGTATCCCAGGCGCGCCAGCGCGCGGGACGGCCGCTCACCAGCATCATGTAAGACGACGCCGGGTAGGCGGTCATGACCTGCGGCAGGACCGGCAGCATGACGAGCGAGGCGACCTCCGCGACCGGTTTGCGGATTCGTTTTGCGTGCGCCTGGTAATCCTTGTACGGGCGCCTGCCGCTCGCGCGCTCGCGGATGTACGTGCGGAAACGCTCCTCGTCGCGTTCCGGATCGTTGTACTCGCGGCCGTCAGGAGTGACGCCGATGATCGGCTCCCCTTCTTCGCCGCGGACGAGCTGACGGCGGCCTCCCCGCTCTTCGCTCTTGAACTTGCCGAGGCCCATGTGGAGCGTGGTCCACTGCCCGTCTTCGCGGCGCGTGAGAAAGGCAATCACGCGGTCGTTGCGGTGGTATCGCGGTGAGCCGGGAACGATGAGCGCGCGCTCACCGATGATGCCGCCCGCTTCGGCGAGCTGGATGGTCGAACCGGGCGCAAACGAGGCCGGTCCTTTGAGAACTTCTTCGATGTGAATCCCCGACCAGGTCTCGATGCCGCGCGTGGGCCGCGTTTCGCTCGAGGCGACGCGGCCGACGACGATGGCTTCGGCCTGCTCGATCAACTGATCGTCATCGGGGACGACGTAGGAAGCGGCCTGGACATTCAGGCCGGCGAGAACGAACAACAATGCGACTGCTGCGAATTTTGGACGCATAAGTTATTCGCAGTTTTGCAGCCGATATGCCGACGCCTCACGTGCCCAGAATTTCCCTCACAACTGCCCCTGCGCTCTCTTGTTTTGCGATGGCGCGGACGATAGCGCTGCCGACGACGACCGCGTCGCAACGTCCACGGAGGAGGGCGTAATGTCCGTGATTGGAGATGCCGAATCCGACCGCGATGGGGTGCTTCAGTCTCGTGCGCACTTCGTCGAGGCGGTCAAGGAGGGAAGGGTCGAGCTCGCTGCGCGTGCCGGTGACGCCGGTCGTGGAGACGTAATAGACGAAGCCGTCGCTCGCTTTGTCGATGGCGCGAATGCGGGCGTCAGTGGAGGTCGGCGCGAGCAGAAAGACGGTGCCCATCCTCTGCGCGTGCATCGCCTCTCGCACGCTTTTCGCCGCCTCGGGCGGGAGGTCGGTCAGCAGCACAGAGTCGATCCCCACCTCTTTTGCGTCCTTTGCAAATCGCTCCGCGCCGTAGCGCGTGACGGGATTCAGATACGAGAACGCGATCAGCGGAATCTCGCTCTGCTCGCGGATGGCCCGGGCCATCGCGAAGACGTCGCGCGTCGTCGTTCCTTTGGCGAGCGCGCGCTGCGCGGCGGCCTGAATGACAGGGCCATCGGCAATGGGATCGGAGAACGGGATGCCGAGCTCAATCGCGTCGGCGCCGGCCGCTTCGAGCTCGCGAACGATTGAAACCGTGTCGCCGTCGCCGCAGGTGACGTAGGCGATGAGGCCGCAGCGCCCCTCCTGTTTCAGCCGCTTGAACAGCGCGTCGACGCGGTTCATCGCGGCGCTCCGGACGACGATGCCGCTCGTTCCATCGCCGCAATCTGAGGGACGTCCTTGTCGCCGCGGCCGGAGAGATTGGCGATCACGAGGGCGTCTGGTGCGATCGTATGGCCATTGCGGAGCAGCCATCCGAGCGCGTGCGACGACTCGAGCGCGGGAATGATGCCCTCGCTCTCGCAGACTTTGTGGAACGCCTCGAGGGCGAGCGCATCGCTGCAGTCGGCGTACTCGACGCGCCCGATCTCCTGCAGATGCGCGTGCTCCGGTCCGATGGAGGGATAGTCGAGTCCCGCTGAGATCGAATGCGTTTCGGCGATCTGGCCGAATTCATCCTGCAGCACCATCGAGCGGGTGCCGTGCAGCACGCCGAGCGCGCCGCCGGAAAAGCGTGCGGCATGATCGCCGAGCTTCGCGCCGCGGCCGCCCGCTTCGACGCCGACCATGCGAATGGAGGGATGCTGGAGCATTTCGTAGAAGAGGCCGATCGCGTTCGAGCCGCCTCCGACGCAAGCCACGGCGACGTCCGGCACATTGCCGGTTTTCTTTTTCAACTGCGCGAGCGCTTCGCGTCCGATCACCGATTGAAAATCGCGCACGACCATCGGATAGGGATGCGGGCCGAGGACCGAGCCGATGATGTAGTGCGTCGTGCGGACGTTCGTCACCCAGTCGCGAATCGCTTCGTTGATCGCATCTTTGAGCGTGCGGCTGCCACTCGTGACCGGCACCACTTCGGCGCCGAGGAGACGCATGCGGAAGACGTTGAGCTCCTGCCGCGCCATGTCCACTTCGCCCATGTAGACGACGCATTGCAGGCCGAGGAGCGCGCAGGCGGTGGCGGTGGCCACGCCATGCTGGCCGGCACCGGTTTCCGCGATCACGCGCTGCTTGCCCATCCGCTTGGCGATCAGCGCCTGGCCGATGGCATTGTTGATCTTGTGCGCGCCGGTGTGCGTGAGGTCTTCGCGTTTGAGGAAGAGGCGAAATCCGCCGCCGCAGAGCTCCGCGAATTTGCGTGCTTCGGTGAGCGGCGTCGGGCGTCCGACGAAATCGGTCAGCACGTCATCGAGCTCGCGTTTGAACTCGCGATCGCGTTTGAGCTTCTTGTACGCCGACTCGAATTCGTCGAGCGCCGCCATCAGTGTTTCGGGAACGAATTTGCCGCCGAAGTTTCCGAAGAAACCGTGGCGATCCGGCAGTGCGGTCATGGTCGTTTCACTCTTTCGAACAGGGTTCTGAGTTTGTCGGGGTCTTTGACGCCCGGTGCGGATTCGACGCCGCTGGAGACGTCGATGGCGTCGGGGCGCACGAGACTGATCGCGGCCGCAACGTTGTCGGGGGCGAGGCCGCCCGCGAGGAAGAACGGTTTCGTGCGCGAGTACATCGCGAGCAGCGACCAGTCGAACGCGCGGCCGGTGCCGCCGTCGCGATGGCGATCGAACGTATCGAAGAGCAGCCAGTCGGCGGCGGGATGAGAGTTGGTGTCGGGAAGAGTCTCCCCCACTCGCATCGCTTTCACCGACGGCAGTCCGAGGGTGTGAATGTCTTCGTTGGACTCGGTGCCGTGGAACTGAATGAGATCGAGTCCGACGCGATGCGTGATGCGGTGAATGGCTTCGAGCGATTCATCGCGAAAGACGCCGACGAACCGCGGCCCTTTCACCTGCGCCGCAATCTCGGCGGCTCGTTCGGGCTCGATGAATCGAGGCGACGACGGCACGAAGATGAAGCCGAGAAAATCGGCGCCGAGATCGGCGCAGAGTTGCGCGTCTTCTGTGCGAGTGATGCCGCAGATTTTGATCTTGGTCATGCAGGATTCACCAGATTGCGAACCGCTTCGACGCGATCGTGCTGCCGCAGGAGCGATTCGCCGACCAGAAACGCGTTGAAGCCGGCGGCGCGCAGGCGATCGACGTCGGCGCGCGTGCGGATGCCGCTTTCGGCAACGCGGATCGCGTCGGCCGGCATCAGCGCGCCGAGGCGTTCGGACGTGCCGAGATCGACGCCGAACGAGCGGAGATCGCGATTGTTCACGCCGATCAGTTTTGCGCCCCCTTCAACCGCACGCTCGAGCTCGAGCTCGTCGTGCACTTCGACCAGCGCATCGCAGCCGTACGCGTCGAGGAGGGCGATGAAGTCGGTCAATTGCCGCGCATCGAGCAGCGACGCGAGCAGCAGAATCGCATCCGCACCAGCCGCGATGCCGCGCACGATCTGCGACGACTCGACGATGAAGTCTTTCATCACCACCGGCAGGCCGCTGGCGTTGCGCGCGCGTGTGAGCCAGTCGCGCGAGCCGCGGAAGAACTCCGGTTCGGTGACGACCGACACCGCCGCCGCGCCGCCGCGCGCGTAATCGCTCGCGATGACTTCGACCTCCGGGTTCTCCACGATCGTGCCGGCGGAGGGAGAGGCGGATTTCACTTCGGCGATGACGTTCACCGCGTCGCGCGACAGCGCGGTGCGAAAGGCGAAACGCGTCCGCTGCTGCGCCATCTCTTCGGCAGCACGACGATCGGCTTTCGGTTCGTCGCGCAGCCGCGCGCGGGTTCGTTCGACGATCTGATCGAGCACGGTCATTGCGGCACCTCGTTGGTGATGGCGATCAGCTCGTCGAGCTTCCGTTGCGCGGCGCCGCTGACGATCGATTCGTGCGCGAGCGCGACCCCGTCGCGAATGCTCGGCGCGAGTCCGGCCACGTACAGCGCGGCGCCGGCATTTGCGACGACGATGTCGTGACGCGCGCCGTTGCTGCCGGCGAGAACGTCGCGTGCGATGGTCGCGTTCGCGGCGGCGTCGCCTCCGGCAAGCTCGTCGAGGGTGTGCGTGCCGACGCCGAGCTCGCCGGGCGTGATGTCGAAACTCCGCACCTCACCGCCGCGCACTTCGCAGACGCGCGTCGGCGCGGAGACGGAGATTTCATCGAGGCCATCGCGGCTGTGCACGACCAGCGCGTGCTCGGCGCCGAGCGCGGCGAGCACGTGCGCGACGGTTTCCACGAGGCGTTCGGAGTAGACGCCGAGCACCTGGCGGCGTGCGAACGCCGGATTGGTGAGCGGGCCGAGCACATTGAAGATCGTACGGACGCCGAGCTCGCGTCGCACGGCGGCGACGGCGCTCATGGCGGGATGAAGTTTCGGTGCGAAGAGGAACGCGATGCCGGCACGGCGCAGCACCTGCGTCATGCGGGCTGCGTCGAGGTCGATCTGCACGCCGAGGGCGGCGAGGAGATCGGCGCTGCCACAGGCGGACGACACGGCGCGATTGCCATGCTTCGCCACGTTCGCACCGGCGCCGGCAGCGACGAGCGCGGCGATGGTGGAGACGTTGAACGTGCCGCATCCGTCGCCGCCGGTGCCGCAGGTGTCGACGAGGTTCATGCGGGTGTTGTCCGGGCCGAGGTCGATCGGCGTCACGCGCTCGCGCATCGCCATCGCGGCGCCGGTGATCTCGTCGGGCGTCTCCCCTTTCATCCGCAGCGCGATGAGGAGTGCCGATTTCTGCACGTCGGTCGCGCGTCCGTCCATCACCGCGCCGAACACTTCGTACATTTCGTCGCGTCCGAGATGCTGGCCGTCGACGGCACGCTTGATTGCAGCGGCGATCATCGGCGCCCCTCGGCTCGCACTGCGTCGATGCCTTGTGTCATCCCGAGCGCAGTCAAGGGATCCCCCGCCGACGGAGTGGCCCTAGCCTGTTCGAGGGGGATCCCTCGACTTCGCTCGGGATGACACCGGAGGAGAAAGTTCTCGATCAGCTGATCGCCGCTTTCCGTGCCGTAGGATTCGGGATGGAACTGGATGCCGAACACCGGACGCTCTTTGTGCGACAGGGCCATGATCGCGCCGTCGTCCGTCTCGGCGTCGACCTCGAGAAAGTCGGGCAAGGTTTCGCGGGCGACGACGAGGGAGTGATAGCGCGCGGTGCGCATCGGGTGGGGGCAGCCGGCAAAAAGGTTCGCGTCGCGGTGGCGCACTTCACTCACTTTGCCGTGCACCGGGAGGTCGCCGCGCAGCACGGTCGCGCCGAATGCTTCGGCGATGGCCTGGTGGCCGAGGCAGACGCCGAGCAGAGGAATGTGCTCGTTTGCGCGGATCAGCTCGATGCAGCGCCCGGCGCGCGCGGGAGTGCCGGGGCCGGGGGAGATCACGATCGCGGAGGGATTCTCCGCCAGCAGCGTCGCCGGCTCGAATTCGTCGTTGCGGATGACGCGCAGCC
>DASVUA010000824.1:0-1541 GCA_036387295.1 Thermoanaerobaculia bacterium
AGCGGCGGGCTTTAGCCCGCCGACGATGCTCGGCGGGGCTAAGAGCCCGCCGCTCCACCAGGGCGACGAGCTACACCATTTCCAGGACGGCGCTGACGACTTTGCGTAGCTCGCGGGCTTCGAACGGTTTCTGGAGGACGACGCGGACGAGTTGGGGGTCGAGGTCGGCCGAGTCGGTGACGGCGGTGAGCACGACTACTGGCGTCGTCAGCTCGCGTTCTTTCATGAAGGCGATGACGCCGTGGCCGTCGAGGCGCGGCATGAGGAGGTCGAGCAGAACCGCGGCGTACCCCTGTTGCGCGAGCAGCGCAGTGGCGCGCTCGCCGTCTTCGGCGATGTCGACGTCCACGCCGTCGCGCTCGAGGAGCACGCGGACGATCTGACGGACGGCTGGATCATCGTCGACGATCAAGACGCGCTTTCTCGTCATCACGCCACGACCGCGGCCGGATAGTTGAACGCGCGCACCCAGCCCGGCACGTCTTCAGCGGCGAGCGGGCGGCTGAAGTGATAGCCCTGCATGCCGTCGCACTCCTGCTCTTCGACCAGCTCGCGATCGGCGTGCGTCTCGATGCCTTCCGCGATCACGTACAGGCCGAGGCTGTGGCCGAGCTGCACGATGGAACGGAAAATCGCCGCATCGCCGGCCTCACGCTGCACGTCGCGCAGGAACTCGCGATCGATCTTCAGCGTCGTGATCGGAAAGCGTTTCAGATAGACGAGCGACGACTGCCCCGTCCCGAAATCGTCGACCGCGATCGACACGCCGAGGCTGCGCAACTGATCGAGCACGCTCAGGGTCCATTCGAGATTCTGCAGTGCCGCGCTCTCGGTGATCTCGAGCTCGAGATCCTCCGGCTGCAGACCGTTCATCACCAGCGTGTCGTGTACCGAATGAATGAACTGCGGTTGCGCGATCTGGTGCGCCGAGAGGTTGACGCCGATCGCGAAGCCGTCGATTCCCTGCGCACGCCACTCGCGCAACTGTGCGCATGCGGTGCGCATGACCCAGTCGCCGATCGGCAGAATGAGCCGCGTCTCTTCCGCGAGCTCGATGAAATCGACCGGATTGACCATGCCGTAGCCGGGGCGGTTCCAGCGGATCAGCGCTTCGAACGAACGGATGCTGCGCGTGCGGCGATCGCACAGCGGCTGATAGACGAGCGTGAACTCGCCGCGGTCGATGGCGTGGTGCAGGCTGAGCTCGAGCTCGAGCCGCTCGGTGTAGCGACGGTTCATGGTCGATGCGAACAGTTGCACCGTGTTGCGGCCGAGCTCTTTCGAACGATAGAGCGCCGCGTCTGCATGCTTGATGAGCGTGACGACGTCTTCGCCGTCGGTGGGATACATGCTGATGCCGATGCTGCCGGTGACGTGCAGTTCGTGGCCGTCGACCTGGGCCGGCTGACGCAGCGCGGCGATGAGTTTCCGCGCAACGGAGCCGGCATCTTCTGCGCGTTGCACCTCGGGAAGGATCACGGCGAATTCGTCGCCGCCGAGGCGGGCGATCGTGTCATCGCTGCGCAGCACGTCGCGCAGAC